>NZ_CAJCHS010000364.1 GCF_903970205.1 Nevskia soli
CAGGAATCGCGGCCCGCGACCCTGTCGAAGCCGTCGATCGGATCGAGCGCAGCGCTCGCGTGGCTTAGCCGCAGCATGCGCGCATCGTCGGTTCCTACGTAGATGTCAACTGCAACGGCCATACAGCAGGAGAGGTCGAACTCGCTAGTAGCGACGGTTGTCCATTCGCCGCCGGGTGGACGCCTACGGAGCGAATGTCCGTCGACAATGGCCAGGGCTCCGCCGCGCCCGTCGGGTGCGAGCCCTCTAACGGGTAGGTTCGTAAGCTCGTGGGTGAGGTTGTCACCGATAAGTGCGAACAGGCCGTCTTCCCACGTTGAGATAAGTATGGTTTGTCGCGTCACGGACTACTTTGCCCATGTAACCACATCAAACCATGCGGCAAGGCAACGGCGGCGTAGTCGATGTGAATCGCTCGGCGATGGCTTGGGTTAACTGAAGCTGAAGACGTGTGCAGGAGCAGCGGTTTCATCAGAAGCACCCCGCCTCGGTGCCACGGGACTAACAGTTTGCACCTGGAGTCTGTCGGGCGAGTCCCAGGATTTCTGGGCAGGTCGCTAAGTCGGTGACGGAGGGTACCGCTTGCAGTAAGTTGCGAATCGCGTATGCACCGCGCTTTGTAGCGCAGGATTCTTCGCCGACTTGCGACATCGTGAGGGCGAGGCTTCCAATCAGACCAGCCAACGAATCTGAATCAATGAAGTCCGGAATCACGGCGAACCCATTCACGTTGACCTCGGTCCGATAATCGATCACTTCCTTACGATAAGTCGCAAGATCGCCCGTCAAACAGGTGAGCCAGTAACCTGATGGGGGGCTCGACTCAGTCCGGATAAGGGACTAAAATCACCTTCGAAGGAGCAAGACACCATGGCCCAGACGACTGCTACACAACGAGCCGTTGACCAGACTTCCGAGAAGACCGCCATTCACCCATTCCATGTGAATGTTCCGGAAACCGAACTGACCGAACTGCGCAGGCGCATCAACGCGACAAAGTGGCCTGAACGCGAAACGGTGCCTGATGCGTCGCAAGGAGTACAGCTCGCGACGATTCAGGCGCTGGCGCACTATTGGGCGACAGATTACGACTGGCGCAAGATCGAAGCGAAACTGAACGCCCTGCCGCAATTCATTACCGAGATCGACGGGCTGGACATCCACTTCATCCATGTCCGTTCGAAGCATGAAAATGCGTTGCCGCTGATCGTTACCCACGGGTGGCCCGGCTCGATCACCGAACAGATGAAGATTATCGATCCGCTGACCGATCCCACCACGCATGGCGGAGATGCATCCGACGCGTTCGATCTCGTGATTCCGTCGATGCCCGGCTACGGTTTTTCCGGCAAGCCGACCACGACCGGGTGGGACCCCGCCCACATTGCACGCGCCTGGACTGTGCTGATGAAACGGCTGGGATACACGAAATTCGTCGCGCAGGGCGGCGATTGGGGCGCCGTCATCACCGAACTGATGGGCGCGCAGGCGCCGCCGGAGTTGCTGGGCATTCACACCAACATGCCTAACGTGATTCCGCTCGACATCGATGGGCAGGCCTTTTCCGGCAAGCTGGCGCCGGCGAATCTCTCGGCCGACGAGAAGCTGGCTTATGAGCGGCTAAGCGTCGTCTACGCGAAGGGCATCGGCTACGGCTTCCAGTTGGGGTTGAGGCCGCAGACGATGTACGGAATCGCGGACTCGCCCGTCGGCTTGGCCGCTTATTTCCTCGACCACGACGCGCGCAGCTACGAGATGATCGCCCGTGTATTTGCGGGAGGGAGCGAAGGCCTCACGCGAGACGACGTGCTCGACAACATCACGGTCGCCTGGTTGACAAATACGGCGCTCTCAGGGGCCCGTCTCTATTGGGAGAACAAAGGGGCGTCGTTCTTCGCCGTCAAAGGCGTGGTGGTCCCGACGGCCGTGAGCGTCTTCCCCGATGAACTCTATCCTGCTCCACGGAGTTGGGCGGAGCGGGCGTATCCCAAACTGATCTATTACAACAAGGTGGAGAAGGGCGGCCACTTCGCGGCGTGGGAACAGCCGAAGCTCTTTTCAGAGGAGGTTCGCGCGGGCTTCAGATCGCTGCGAGACTAGCGGACGGGGTCGGCGCGCGAATCTGGTGCACGGTAGCAGCCCGAGCTGCGGGTCCAGGGAGATTCGGGCTGCTACCTCCTGGCAGATTGAGGCGCCAAAGGAAATCATTTATTTACAACGCGTCGTCCGCCGGAAAGAACTCCTCGCTTCCGTCATATTCCCCTAAGCTATAGACAAAAGCTGTGTCCAGCCGATGCGAACCCACACTTTCAACATTGTCGTTGAGCCGGACGAAGACCGCTTGCACGTACTGCCCGGCTCTTCATGACAAGGGCGCTGCGACATGGGGCCACACCCGCGAAGAAGCGCTGCGGAGCCCTCTAACGGGTAGGTTCGCAAGCTCGTGGGTGAGGTTGTCACCGATAAGTGCGAACAGGCCGTCTTCCCACGTTGAGATAAGTATGGTTTGTTGCGTCACGGATAGGTTGGCTTCCTAGTCAGTCAGGACGATCTTCCCGTGGGTATGGCCCTGCTCTAATTGCCGGAAGGCCGATCGGACCTCAGCCAACGGGTAAGTGGCCGCGATCGGTATTTCTAAGTCACCGGAGGCGAGCAGTTGCGCGAGTTCCTCAAGTACCGCGGCGTTCATTGCGCTCTGACTTCCTTCTGCCTTCGTCCCGTATTGCTTTGCTGCATCGAAATCAATAATCGTGTTGGTGCGGGCGGGATCAATTCCCAGATCAATCGCGAGCTTCACGTACCCGTGTCCGTGGGTATCAATGAAGGCTGTGACGCCGACCGCTCGGAGCCGGTCGCTCAAGTCGTCTCCATAGGCTAGCGGCTTGACTCCGTGAGCGTTCAGCCACGCATGGTTAGATGGGCCCGCGATGCCGATTACTTCCGCTCCGGTTCGTTTTGCAAGCTGGACGGCAATCGATCCTACACCTCCGGCCGCGCCTGACACCACGACCGTGTCGCCCGCCTTCAAAGACACGGCTCGCACCGCGGCATAAGCTGTACTTCCGGCAACTGGCAATGCACCAGCTACTTCCCAGGGAACGTTCAATGGTTTCTTGATTAGATTTTGAGCTTCGGCGATTACATACTCGGCATGGCTGGCGCGAAAGTTCGTAAAGCCGATGAGCTCATCGCCCGATGAGAAGCCCGTGACGTCAGCGCCGACCTTGATCACTACACCTGCGAAGTCGCTTCCCTCGCCCGAAGGAAACGAGGCGGGGAACCGGGTGTGCAGGAGTCCCTTTCGGATGGACGCTTCTCCCGGGTTGATGGAAGCAGCCTTCACTTTGAGGCGGACTTGTCCAGGCGCCGGGTCGGGTATGGGCACGTCGACCACCTGCAACACGTCAATGTCGCCGTAGTGGTCGAATCGCACCGCTTTCATAGTTGCCGGTTCGGTTTGCAGCATGGTTCATCCTTTCAACAAGCTTTGCGACCACAATAAACCAAGCGGAAGGCCAACGGCAGCGTAGTCGATGTGAATTACCCGCCGATGGCTCGGGCTCACTGAAGCCGAAGACGCGTGCAGGAGCAGCGGTTTCATCAAAAGTACTCCGCCGCGCCTGACCGCGCAACTCACCGGATCGATTTCAGCCCGTAGGGACGTAATCTTGTCAGCGTTCAGCCTGCCGAAGCGGTGGGTCCCTGGGAGAACTCGAAGCGGACCGTTTCCTTCCTCGCAATCATCGAGGTGAATTCGTATCGCAAGCATGCGTTCGAGAATTGATACCGGCGGTTGCACACTCAAGACTCCTGCCTTAGCGGTCCATGGTCCGAAACCATCAATATCAACTCGCTCCTTCACGCTGATCGTTAAGTCTTGGTGCCAGGGAACTAACCAGTTTGCATCTGGAGTCTTGTCAAAGAGCGTCGCTTTTACTGGCGCGGCGACGCTACCCAAGAGATGTTGGGCGAGGTTGAAGATTCCTGGGCAGGTTGCTAAGTTAGCGACGGAGGGTACCGCTTGGAGTAAGTTGCGGATCGCGTAGACACCGCGGTTCCGACCGCAGGATTCCTCGCCGGCTTTTGCAATCGCGAGGGCGAGACTTTCTAACTCGTCTAGATCAAGGAGGTCCGGAATCACGGCGAAACCATGCGCAGCGAGGTCGGTGCAATAATCGCTCACTTTCGTACGATAGATCGCGAGATCGCCGCGCAGCCAGTCCTTCGGCCTCGCTCTCCGTTCTCGAGATCACTTGCCGCGTGGTATGGTAACCGGTATGGCGACGACCAAAATCACGATCACGCTGGACAACGAGCAGCTAAGCGACGTTCGCTCGCTGGTTGCAGCCGGCCGGTCGCCAAGCGTTTCGGCATTCGTCAAGCACGCTGTTGGGATCGCTTTAAATGATGCGGAGGGTTGGAAAGAAATGCTAGACAGCGCGCTCCGTCAAACGGGCGGCCCACTCACGAGTAAAGAGCGGGCATGGGCCGACGGCATTCTCTCTCCCGCGCAACGCAAAAGACACGTCAGAAAGGGAAAGGCCGCTTGAGCGGTGTCACGTTGGATGCCGGCGCGCTTATTGCACTGGACCGCGACGATCGCCGCGTGATTGCTCTGATCGCTCGCACTGCCGAGCGCGGCATGCGGGTTACCGTGCCGGCGACCGCATTGGCACAAGCGATTCGCAACCCTGCCAGACAGTCGCGACTCGCGCGAATGGTTCGCCAACCCTCGACCGATGTCATTGCGATGCAAGGGCCGGATGCAACTGCCGTCGGGATTATGCTGGCCCGGACCGGGACGGCCGATATTGTGGACGCGCATGTTGTTCTTTGCGCTCGCCGGGCCGGCCAATCGGTCGTCACCAGCGACCCGAGCGATCTGCGGCGGATAGCTCCTGAAATGAATCTGGTTGTTGTCTGATGGCGCGCGTGGCGTAACACGCAGCCAATCGTTCCACTTCCGCCCGCGTGGGTGCAGAAGCCTGGCGGGGTGACCGTCTTACGTCGGAGCGCTCAAGCTGGTCTGGATCAAGGAGGTCCGGGATCGCGCGGCGAAACCATTTGCAGTGACGTCGGTCCTATAATCAATTACTCCCGCAGTTCCCGTCACATTCCGCTAAACTATGGGCAAAGCTGTGTTCGATTGATGCGAACGTACACCTTCAACATTGTCGTTGAGCCGGACGAAGACCGCTGGCACGCGTACTGCCCGGCTCTGCATGGGAAGGGCGCTGCGACGTGGGGTCGCACGCGCGAAGAAGCGCTGCGGAACATAGAAGAGGTCGTTCGCCTGGTTATGGAAAGCATGGTCGAGCACGATGAACCTTTGCCGGAATCGCTCCGGGGCGAGGTCGAGGTGACCGTCGAGCCGCGCGTCGCTGTCACCCTCTGACCGTGGCGATCGAGTACGGGCCGCTCCGCGGGACCACGGCTCGCGAGTTGATTTCGGCTCTCGTCCGCGACGGATTTGTTTTTGACCGCGGAAGCGGCTCGCATCAGATCTATCGCCACTGCGACGGGCGCCGCGTAACCGTTACATTCCACGGCTCCGGCGACACATTTGCCCCGAAAACCTTCGAGTCGATGATCGAAACAGAGGCCAAATGGGCAGAGGAAGATCTGAAGCGGTTGAAGCTGATCAGATAGCCGCCATTCGTTCCACTTCCTCCCGCGCCGGCGCCGAAGCCTGTGCGCCCATCCTTGTCACCGATATCGCCGCGGCGGCATTCGCAAACCGGATCGCCTCCGCCATCGCTCGATCCTCGGCCAACGCAACCGCTAGCGCCGCATTGAACGTATCGCCCGCGGCCGTCGTATCCACTGCCTCCACCCGGAAACCCGGATGATGACCACTCTCCGAAGCCGACTGCAAGAACGCTCCCTGCTCACCCAGCTTCAGGATCACCGTTCGAGGTCCGAGCGCTCTCACGCGCGAAGCCAGCTCCGCCGCTTCCCCAGCCTCAATCCTCCGCGCCGGTTCACCAAGCAACCCCAGCGCCTCCGACTCGTTCGGAGTCAACACATCCACGTTCTCAAGCAACTCGCGCCCGAGCGGCTGCGCAGGAGCTGGATCGAGGATCGTCAACGCCCCTTCCTCGCGCGCAATCCGCAGAGCAGCCGCAACCGTATCCAGCGGCGACTCCAACTGAAACAGCACCACGCGCGCCCCACGGAACACGCGACGCATCGCTTCGACATCGCTCGCCGGCAAATCCATATTCGCCCCGGAGGCGACCACGATCGAGTTCTCGCCCGACGCTTCCACCGCAATCAACGCAACTCCAGTCGGCTGCGTTCGCGAATGGGCGACCGTGCTCACGTCAACTCCCGCCGCTGAAAGGCTTGCTTTGAGATGATCGCCGAAGAGATCCTGCCCGACGCGGCCCACCATCCGCACGCGCGTTCCTTCGCGCACGAGCCGGCCCGCGGCACATGCCTGATTCGCTCCTTTACCGCCCGGGATCATCTGGAAGTTGCGCCCCAGCACGGTCTCGCCGGGCGCGGGGAGTTTCTTCACCGCCACCACGAAGTCCATGTTCAGACTGCCTACGACTACGATCGAGGCGTCCATCGGCTAGCGCGCGAAATCGATGCCGAGCTTTTTCAGCTCTTCAGTGTAGTAGCGCTGGTGCAGCAGATCCCATTCCTCGCTGCCTTCCGGGATGTCCCGTTTAATGGAGCGCACCTTATCGCGCGCGGCGCGGTCCACCTTCTCCTCGGAGCTAAGGATCTCGGTGACGACTTTGATGATTTCCAGCCGGATCTCATTGACGTCGCGCTTCAACCGCAGCTCGCGCGATTTCTTCAGCGCCGCCACTAACTTATGGGAAATGTCGGTGACCTTATCGCGCGAAAGCTTCATCGCGTCGCCGGTATCGCGCCCCGAAGCCCGTACCATCTTGCGCTGCGCAATCAACGTGTTCTTGGAGCGGCGAAACATCTCCTGATAACTCACGCCTTCTTTGCGCATGTAATCGGCGTAATCGTCAAGAATCGCGCGCACTTCGTCGTTTAATCGATCTTCCGCGGTTAATTCCTGCAGAAACATATCCGCCGATATTTCGGCAACACGCTGCGGAACTGCGGTATCGATCATACCCGGAACAAGGCGCTGCATGATGCGGCGGCCGATATACGTTACAAACTCCCTGGGAAGCAGCAATTAAGCCAGTTTAGCAACGCAGCGCATTTGCTTACGTTTCCGAACGTAGACTCAACAGCACGCCGCAGAGCATGAAGCCGCCGGCCAGAAAGGCCCAGAAGTTCTCGAGATGTAAGCCGATTAATCCGGTCGCGATCGGCGGCGAGAGGATCTGCGCGATCGATTGCAGCGACTGCGTGATTCCCAGAACGGCGCCCTGCTCCCGCCGGCCCGCTTTCCGGGTAATCAGACTGGTTACCGGGGCGCGCACCAGCCCCGAGCCCATGCCGAGACCGCCCGCGGTGGCAATCATCGCCGCCGTATTGTGAACCAGCGCGATGGCGACCCCCGCGACGCCCGCCGACAGAAAACCGGCGCGCGCAACTAATCGTTCACCGAATTTATCGACTAGCAAGCCAAGCACTTTGCCCTGCAGCAAAATTCCGAGTAAACCGACGGCCAACAGAACGTGACCCACTTCCGTCGGGCCGTAATGCAAACGCGCCTGCGAGAACAAGGCGAACCCCGCGAAAAACGTCGAAAAGGCGAACGCGAAAGCCAGAAACTGCAGAAACAGATTCCCCAAACCCGGCCGGCGCAGATATTCGAGGTACACCCCAGGGTGAAAAATATTCGCGCGCTCGGGATGGTCTGTGCGAGTTTCCGGCGGAACACCTTCCGGGTAAGGCGGATTTCGGGGTAAAAGAAACGTCGTGCATAAAATACTTGTGAACGACAACGCGGCAGCCGCGAGGATCGGCCAGGTGTAGCTGCCGCGGGCCAGTTCGCCTGAGATTCCGGGCCCAATCGTGAACCCGACGCCGAACGCGATTCCAATGACGGCGAACGACTGCGCACGCTTCTCGGGCACCGTGACATCCGCGATGTAAGCCTGCGCGAGCGACAGGTTACCGGCTGTGATCCCGTCAATGATTCGCGAGACGAATACCAGCCACAGTTGATGTGTGGCGGCCAAAAGTAGAAAGCCGGCGAGCGTTCCGGCCTGGCTGATGAGGAGCAGCGGCTTGCGCCCATACCGATCCGACAAGCGCCCCAGAATCGGCCCGGCGATGAGCTGGCAAAGCGCGTAACTGGAGAGCAGCAAGCCCACCGTGAAATCGTTCGCTCCCATTTTCTCCGCATAGAACGGAAGCAGGGGAATGATCATCGTGAAGCCGAGAATATCGACGAACACGATGAGGAAGATGGGCAGCAGCGGGGAACGGCGCACTTAAAAATTCACGATCGCGGCAAAGGATTGCGGGTCGAGGCTCGCGCCTCCGACCAGTACACCATCGATTTCTTCCTTGGCCATCAATGACTTCACGTTCTCCGGCTTCACGCTCCCGCCGTAGAGGATGCGTACTTTCGCCGCGGCATCTTCTCCGAAGCGCCGGCGGGCTTCTTCGCGGATCATGCGGTGGGCTTCTTCCGCAATCTCAGGGGTGGCCGTCTTGCCGGTTCCGATGGCCCAGACCGGCTCGTACGCGATCACGATTTGGGCGAACTCTTCGGGCGCGAGCGGACCGATCCCGCCTTGGAACTGCTCTCGCAGCACGCGTTCGGTTTGTCCGCTCTCGCGTTCGCCCAGGCGTTCGCCCACGCAGACAATCGGATTCAACTGGGCCTCCAGCGCAGCTTTCGTTTTGCGCGTGACGTCTTCTTCGGATTCGTTGAAATACTCGCGGCGCTCGCTATGCGCGATGATCACGTGGGTGCAACCGACGGCGTGGATCATCGGTCCCGACACTTCACCTGTAACCGCGCCTTCTTTGCCCCAGTACAGATTCTGCGCTCCGATTTTCACCTGCGATCCTTGCGCCTCGGACACAGCGGCTTCCAGGTTCGGAAACGGCGGACAGAGCACGATCTCGCGATCGGCAACGCCATTCACGAGCGGCAGGAACTTCGCGAAATACGCGCGCGTATCTTTGGCCGTCTTGTACATCTTCCAATTGCCGGCCATTACTGGAATCCTCATACGATGTCTGGTAAAAAGCTGGTCCCTTTCTCAATTTCAGTATTGAAATTCGCAGCAACAGTCTGGCCCGTGTCGGATAACGTCGTGCGCGTGCCCAGGTTCACTCCTTCAGCTCGCGAAGTGCTCCACGCCAGCAGCGGGACATACTCGCGGCTGTGATCCGTCGACGGCGTTGTCGGGTCGCATCCGTGATCGGCCGTGATCAGCAGCAGATCGTTCGGCGTCAGCTTCGCAGTGAACTCGGGCAGCCAGCGATCGAATTCTTCCAAAGCCGCACCATAGCCTTCCACGTCGTTTCGATGCCCGAAGTTCTGATCGAAATCCACAAGATTCGTAAAAATCAAACCGCGTTCGAGTTCCGCGAGAGCCGCGGCGGTTTTCTGCATCCCGTCCGCGTTGCTCTTGGTCTTGACGTGTTCTTCAATGCCGCGCCCTAGAAAGACATCGAAGATTTTGCCTACGCTGTAAACCTCGACTCCGGCGTTTTCGAGCTTGTCGAGCAGCATGCCTTGGGGCGGCGGGACGGCGAAGTCCTTGCGATTCTCGGTCCGTCGAAAAGCGCCAGGGGATCCATTGAAAGGACGGGCGATCACCCGCCCCACCTCGTTCGGCCCGCGCAGGATTTCCCGGGCCGTCTCGCAGATCTTGTCGAGTTCCCACAGCGGGATCACATCTTCATGCGCCGCCACTTGGAACACACTATCGGCCGAGGTGTACACAATCGGCGACCCGGTGCGCAGGTGTTCCTCGCCCAATTCCTTGATGATCTCGGTTCCGGACGCGGCCTTGTTCCCGAGGGACGACCGCCCGATCCGCCGTTCGAACGGGTCCATAATTTCAGGCGGAAAGCCGTTTGGAAATAGCGGGAAAGGATGCTGCAAATGGATGCCCGCCATCTCCCAATGCCCTGTGGTTGTATCTTTCCCGGGCGACGCAAGAGCGGAGCGCCCATAAGCGGCCGACGGGTGCGCAGCGGGCGCGAAGCCTTCGACCGGCTTCAGATTCCACAGCCCCATCGCGGCCAGATTGGGCAGCTTCAAACCGCGCCGCCGCGCGATATTACCCAAA
>NZ_CAJCHS010000365.1 GCF_903970205.1 Nevskia soli
CCCGATCAAGATCAACGTTGTTGCGGTCAAAGACCTGATCGAGCCCGACCTCGTCCCGATGGCGCGCTTTTGCCGCAAGCACGGGTTCGAACCGCGCTTCATCGAGTTCATGCCGCTCGATTCGCAGCGGCTATGGGGTCATGGGCGCGTCTTGAGCGCCGACGAGATCGTCCGGACGCTCTCCGATGAAATCTCCCCGCTGATTCCGTCCGTCACCGACCCCAGCGCCCCGGCCAGCGAATACCGATTTTTGGACGGGATCGGCGGCATCGGGGTCATCGCTTCCGTCACGCGGCCGTTCTGCTTGAATTGCAATCGTGTGCGCCTGACGTCTGACGGGAAGCTCCGCTACTGCCTCTTCGCCACCGAGGAAACGGACGTTCGCGCTCTCCTCCGCGGCGGAACGGACGAGGAAATCGCCCAAGCGCTCCGGGCCAACGTTCATGCTAAGTGGCTCGGTCACGAAATCAACTCGCAGAACTTCGTCCCGCCGCCCCGTCCGATGTATTCCATCGGAGGTTGAAACGAACTTCGCAGCGGCCTGCTGCGTATCAATCCCTGGAGAAACTGACTGAATGCCTGTAACAACAGCACCGATTGACTCCTCGCAGATTCACGTCCTGCTCGCAGAACACGGATACGACGTGACCGACCTCACACCGACGATGCTCTCCATCCGCCAGATGGATAGCGGTATCACGGTGCAGGCCGTGCTGGAAACCGAAATCGTTTTCTTCTCGCTGACTTGCCTCACGGTTGCCGAAGAGAAGCTGACGCATGACATCCTGCGCCGCATGCTCGCCTCCGACAATGGAATCTCGACCTCGCATTTCCAGCTGTACGAGCTGGGCGGCGGACAGACTGCGATCGCCCTCACCAACTTCTGCAAGCTGCAGGAACTGGGGCCGGACGATGAAGACGATATCCTTTCCTGCGTTCATTTTCTGTTCGCCGATGTGATGGCAGCGCGCGACCTGCTGCGTAGTTTGGAATAGCCGCAAGACAACATAACCGGAGGAAACCAATGGGATTCTTTTCTGATCTTTTTGCGCGCACCGGACGGGTAACGCGCGGCAAAGCAAGCGACGTGGTAACGGCCTACGAAGACGCGAATTTCGAGTCGACGGTCCGGCAAACCGTGGCCGACATGAAGACCGAGCTGAACAACGTGGTTCGGGCATCCGCAGTGGCGATGAGCAACTACAATCGCCTGGATGCCGAGTACCAGAAGTATGTGCGCCAATCCGACGAGTGGAAGGCGCGCGCCAACCAGGCACTCGATGCGGGGAATGAAGACCTCGCCAAGAAGGCGCTGGCCAAGAAGTCCGAGTCGGATAAGCAAATCGCGTCGATGCAGACGGCCATTCAGCAGGCCCAGCAGGCCAGCGACAACCTGAAGAATCAGGTGGCCGAGCTGAAGCGCAAGATCGACGAAGGCGAGCGCACGGCGACGACTCTGGTAGCAAGAAAAAACGCAGCACAGGCGCAGCGCAAAGTAGCCGAAGCGATGGCCGGAGTGGCCAACAGCGACAATGCGTTCGCCCAACTCTCGCGGTTCGAGGAGAGTGTCTCAAAGGAAGAAGCTACCGCCAAAGCGTTCCAGGAGCTCGGTTCGGCGGGCAAGGACGACGACCTGGAATCCCAGTTTGCACAACTGGGCGACCACTCGGTGGACGCTCAATTGGAAGCTCTCAAGCGCGAGCGCGCGCTGCCCAAACCCACTACCCCGCTCGGTCTTCCGGCGCCGGAGAGCAGCAAATAGCCATGTTTTTCAAGCACACCAACGGGTCGTCGCGGCACCCGGACCCCGCGACCATGGAAGACCTCGCCCACCTCAAGATCACCGACGCCAAGCCGGGCGATACGCTCTCGATCGTCGGCGCGGGCGATCAGTTCGCGGACCTCGATTTCACGCTCGACCGGCGCGCCATGGTGGAATCCGGGCAGCAGCGCTGGACCGAGCTGAGCGGCATGTACCGCGACCGCCGCGTCAACCTGGAAGTGCATAACGACGATCAGGTCCAAGTGCTCGGGTCCTTCGACGGAAAGCAGCTGACGCTCGACCAGATCGGACTTTCGGAAGACGATCTGGCGCAGATCGATCAGCGCCAAAATCCCGCGGACAACTTCGAGTTCGACGGCAAGACCTGGATGTACCGGTGGAGCCGGGAAATCGGGCTGTTCCGCGACAACGAAATGCAGGGCACCGGCTGTTACGCCTGGGTGTTTCAGCAGGAGAATGCCCAGGTGTATCTGACCATTCGGAAGTTCGCCGGGCAGCCGTTCGCGGGCGTGATTTCGCAGCAGGTGAACCCTTCCGATATCACCGTGTATCGAGGCTGATGTGCAACGCAAACCGTTCACCGTATTGGTCGTCCTTCTCGCCGTCTTTATCGGATGGGTGTTCGTGGTGGGCGGGCGCTTGCCCGGAGCGATCCGCAGCGAGATCCAGTCGGCGAAGGAGCAGCTTGCGGATGCGAGCCGGGTGGTCGCGACCGATCGGGATCTGGTGCAGCGGGATTCGGCCGCGAACCCGGATTTGTTTCGGGTCCGCGGGTTCGATCAGCAATGGCCGGCCCGCATCAGCGAAGCCGGTATCGCGCTGAGCGAGGCGCAGCGCTACCAAGCGCAACTGGACGACATTCTCCGCCAGAACAAGCGCAGCTCTGAGAAGACCGCGAAAGACCTGCTGGCGCGGGAGCGCGTGGATCGAGAGACTGCGGTCGCGAAGGCTGCGGCGGTGGAAGCGGAAGCGCGGAAGCGGGTGGCGTTCAAGGACAATTTCACCGCGACCTTGACGCGCATCGAAACGCAAGGGAAGCAACTCGAAGGCGCGGATTTCTCGCATACCGAAGCGGCCGTTCATAAGGCCGAACAGGACTGGCCGGCCAAGAAGACGGACCTCGAATCGCGTCTCATTGTGCTCGAAACCCGCAAGAAGGATGCGGCGGAATGGGTGGAGAC
Organism: Nevskia soli; assembly: GCF_903970205.1. GTDB lineage: Bacteria > Acidobacteriota > Terriglobia > Bryobacterales > Bryobacteraceae > Bog-113. The sequence continues at coordinate 2,965 of NZ_CAJCHS010000365.1, forward strand.
GGCGAAGTCTCTTGAGAGCCGCCCCGCGGCCCAACTGACCACCGCCGACTATGCGAAAGCTCTTGAGGCGGAAGAGGGCCTGGAACACGCGCCTACGGCAGACGCGCAGCAGTTGGATGGCCTTACTCATCAGCTCTACACATCCTGGGACGACGTGCTGCAGGATCTGGACAAGGATCCGTATCGCGAGAAGATCGACCACATCGTCACGACCGTGAGCGCGCCGGGAGACAAAGGCACGACCGTATCCGACGAGCACTGGAACGACATCTCGCGCGATCAATGGGCGCAGGTGGAGAACAACGTCGGGATGACGATCGCCCACAAGCCGCTGGGCGAATACGACAGCGAGGCCACGCGCATCGCTCAACCGCCCGGGTTCGCGTACATGGCATCGCCCGCGGAGGGCCGCAACCAGTACGGGTACTGGGAGAATCGCGACGGCGGATCGTTCTGGCACTGGCTGCCCGAGTACCTTATCCTCAGCAGCCTGCTGAACCACCACACGACGTATGTTCCGGTTCCGAGCTATGACTGGGATCGCTATCGCCAGGCGCAGCGTTACGGCCAGACTTACTATGGGCACGACGTTTCCGGGGCTCCGAAGTACGGCTCTCATGGGACCTTCACGCAGCAGCACTATTCGAGCAGCCGCTACGTGCAGACGGGCGGGTTCTCGGGTTCGAAGTACGGTTCAGGGGGGTCGGGGTTGTCGAGTTCATCCAGCAGCGGGAAGAAGTTCGGCGCGTCGCCGAGCGAATCCGGCGGACACAAGTTCGGCGGCTCGTCGGGGCGCAGTTTCGGCAGCAGCTCGCGGTCGATGGGACGCAGTTTCGGACGGCGGCGTTGACGCTCCCGGTGGTATTCTGGCTGTACCGTGGACATCGATCTCGACACACTGAAACATTCCATTTCGGATGAGCTGGAGCGCTCCTCATTCGCCATTTTCCGGCACGATTCGGGGGCGTTCGAACCGCGCCAGGTAGTGACCTGGGATGTCGACACGTATCCCGATTACATGATGTTCCTCGACACCGCGCGCAAGCTGGGGGCGAAGATGATCCTGTTCGCATCCAGCGAGTTCGATGAAGGCGAACTGGAAGAACTGCAAGATGAGCTCGATATCGCCGATGTGCCGCCGTCCGTGAAGAGCGATTCCGAGCGGACCTTGAAAACGCTGCGGAAACACATTGGTTCGACTTCGAGCGTCGAGATCGCGTTCCCGTTTGAAGGCCGGTTCTACGTTTACGAGGCGCGTCCCGACTGGTACGAGGAGTTCGTGAATCTAAGTGAAGAGGTGGAAGCTTTCTCGTCGCTCGCGCTGGAGTCGGCTGAAGAGGACGGCGAAGACGAAGACGACAGCATGGGTGGCTTCTATTCGAACAACTAAACCGGCCAAGCGCTGGGAAGTTGTTGCACCCTCGGATGTTTCGGCACTCGCCTCTGAGCTGGAGTTGCCGCCGGCCATTGCGGGCATCTTGATTGCGCGTGGAATCCGCACGGTGGAAGCGGCGCAGGTCTTCCTGCACCCTTCGCTGAACGACCTTCATGATCCCTTGCTGCTGCGCGATATGCCGATTGCGATTGACCGGCTGCGAAGGGCGATCGCGGCCGGCGAGCGCATTGAGATCCATGGCGACTATGACGTTGACGGCACGACTTCGACGGTCATTCTGAAGACGGCGATCGGGCTTGCGGGCGGCCGTGCGGACTTCTGGATTCCGCATCGCGTGAAGGACGGCTACGGGATGCGCGAGAGCGCGGTCGATCTCGCGGCGGAGCGCGGGGTCAAGCTGATCATCAGCGTGGATACCGGGATTCGCGCCGCCGCTGCGGTGAACCGGGCGCGCGAGTTGGGGATCGATGTGATCGTGACGGATCATCATCTGCCTGACCAGACGCTGCCCGCGGCGCTGGCGGTGGTGAACCCGAACCGTCTCGATTGCACGTATCCCGAGAAGAACCTTTGCGGGGCGGGCGTGGCGTTCAAACTGGCGCAGGGCTTGATCGAGACGCTGGGCTGGCCGAAAGACAAGCGCGACCGCATGCTGGCGTCGTTTCTGAAGCTGGCAGCGATTGCGACGGTGGCCGATGTGGTGCCGCTGACGGGTGAGAACCGCATCATCGTGAGCCATGGCTTGCGCGGGTTGGCGCATACGCGCAATCCGGGGCTGCGGGCGCTGCTGGATGCGGCGGGAGTTCCGCCGGGACGTGCGCCGAATGTCGGGCAGGTTGGCTTTCGGATCGCGCCGCGGATCAATGCAGCCGGACGCATGGCCAGCGCCGATGAGGTGATGCAGTTGTTCGCGGCCGATGGCGATGAGAAGGCGCGGGCAATCGCGGAGCGGTTGACCAGGCTGAACACGGAGCGCCAGGACGAAGAGGCGCGGATCATCGACGAGATCCTGTTGGATTGCGAGGGGCATCTGCCAGCCGAATTGCCTGCCGCCTTCGTGTTCGCCGGTGAGGCGTGGCATCGCGGCGTGTTGGGCATTGTGGCCAGCCGTCTGGCGGAGCGGTTCTGCCGGCCCACGGTCGTGTTGGGGATCGAGAATGGCGAGGCGGCCGGGTCGGCGCGCAGTATCCGCGCGTTCCACTTATTGGAGTCATTGGAGTCGATGCGGCACCTGTTCGTGAAGTTCGGCGGACATAGGCAGGCCGCGGGGATGACGCTGGAGACGGCGCGCGTCGACGAGTTCCGCGCGGCGTTCGCGGGCTTCGCGGCGAGCGTGCTGCGGGAGGAAGACTTCGTCCCGGTGCAGCGCGTGGATGCCGAGGTCAGGTTCACGGATATCAATAACTCCTTCTGGCGGCAACTGTCACGGCTGGAACCTTTTGGGATGGGGAATTCGACGCCCGTGCTGATGGCGCGGGGCGTCGAGATCGTTAGTGAACCGGAAGTCATGAAGGAGAAGCATCTGAAGTTCTCTGCATCGCAGGGTGGGCGCGTCATTAAGTTCAAGGCTTTCGGGTTTGTGGAGCGCGCAGCCGAAGTCTTCCGCGGGGCGTTGGTGGATCTGACGTTTCAAATGGAAGCGGATGATTACTGGGGCGGCTTCTGCACGAAAGTCTGCGACGTTCGGCCGGCGAGTTAGTTATGGCTAAGTTGTTACTTATTCTAGGCCGCATTGTTTTGATTCTCCTGGCCGCTGTAGCGGTTGTCTACTTCGGCGATTACGCGTCGATTAAGTTTCAGATTCCGAATCGACCTCAGACGAGGGATGTCCAGATCCGGCCAATCATCGCCGTACCGGAGAAGGGGAATAAGTTGGAGTATATTCTCGGCGATCCTGTCGTGCAGACT
>NZ_CAJCHS010000366.1 GCF_903970205.1 Nevskia soli
AAGTATCTCGACGGCCTACGTCAGTCCATCGGCGGGAACCGTAGAGTGCATGCTGAATCAGACTACAACGAGTGTTCCGATCAACAAAGACGGAACCTTTTCGGCCAGTTTCGATACACGCGCGCTGAAGCCAAGTACTTATCCGGTGAGCTTCTCGTTTGCAGGCGATGACTCGTTTGATGAGGCCGCTAGTCAGACCACACTGCAGGTAACGGCGCCACCCGTAATGAGCATGTCGATGTGCAGCGATCCCGAGACGGCCCTGTTTAAGGATTGCCTGAAGAAAGTAAACGCTGCTCTACAGTGCCCACAGCAGCCCTTTGTCTCCTGTGAACTGGAGTCCATGGTTGCGACGCTACAAAGAGCGATCAGCATGACGGGCGAGCGGCGATCTGCCGTTCAGGCCCTCATCGTCACCTGCATGAAGCTCAACGCCCACCAGATTGGCCAAACGCAGGAATCGGAACAACTCAGGGCAATATCCGAAGCGGTGGGCGCGATGTATCTGGCCTACAGCCAGCAAGGCACAGGGTCTCAGATTTTTCGCGAGATCGGAGGGCTTCTGGAGTGCGCCAGTAATGTGTTAGGCACGCTCGCGGTCGAGTCATGCAATGCCGGATCTTTTATAACTGGAAAGCCGTCGGAAGAAATTCGAACCGCTTGCTCGAACGCGGATACCTGCATTACCGGACAACGTAAGTGGATCGAGACAGCGGCGACGCAAACCTGTTCCATGTCGAGTCCGCCTTCCGTGGGAGACTACCAGAAGCTTCAGAGGGCGACGGATGCAAGTGTCAACGAGCTGATTTGCAAAGTCGAAATGTGGAGCGGCCTGGGTCAACCGGCGTCGGTGGATTCGATGCGAAGGTTAGCCGACGAGGCGGCGCGCTATTTAGCCAAGTCCGCCCTTCTTTCGATCGATCTCTCGTTCGAACAGATTGACACCCGCAGACAAATCGAACCAATCCTGGTGGCCCTGAAGCAGCCCATTGGCCGGCTCAAAGGAATACTGAAGCGAATCGATGCCAATGGCGGCGATCCGCGGATGAAACACTGCGAGGACCGTGTCCAGCGGATCGAGAAATCGGTAGATCAGGCCATGACCTGGGTTCAGGGGCCGCACTTGGCGCCGGAGTTACACACCTTTCCATTGGAAATGCTGAAGGTGGTCGAAGAACTTCCCAGTCTTGAGACCGATCAGATGGCCGATTACAGCGAAGCGCACCGCCGTATGTCGAGTCTTCTATACCGGCTGAACTGTCTAGTCGGTAATGGATCTAGCGGCGCGCACAAATCCGGCGGCGGAAACGATCGGGAGGAATTCAGTTGTAGTTTCGAGGGAATTACGGAAGCCTCAAAGGCGACGGTGCGAGTCCTCAAGCAAGGAGTACCGGTCGGGACCATGGTTGGCGATTCGACTGGAACCTTCCGCTATCCCGCAAAGCACGGCGATGAGTTCGACTTCGAAGCGGTAGTGAACGGCTTTCCGGTCGAGCGTGTACGCATGAGTTACTAACGGAGAGTTGAACGAGATGCCACATTATACATTTAGACTCGCACCCCCTGCAAGCACAGTTTCCGACCTCCAGGCCTTCCCGGTTCTAACGGAAGAAATTCCGGCCGGCGGCCCTGCGACAACTACGCGGCCGGCGTCGCCTGGATCGGTCGGAGGCACTTCGGCCTTAGGTACGATGGCGGACCGGGCTATCCGCGAAGTTCTCAGTTGGCGTACTAAGTCGGATGATCCCAAGGGATTTGTCGGGGCACTGAATCAGGCGTTCTCTCTCAAAGATGTGGAAGGCCACGTGGAGTGGACGTGGACGCCGCGCAGTTACACCGTACAAACCGACATGGGGGCGGTGACCGGCGCCCAGGCCAGCATTTACACCCGGGCCAAGGTAGCACTCGACCAATCGCTCCCGCTGCTGGACGGACTCTATCCATTGCTTCCAGCGGTCGAGGCGGAAGATCTGGCTACGGTTCAAGCGGTGGTCCGCAGCCAGTTCACTTCGTTAGTCGAAGAGTTTGGAGTCGTGGGCGGCCCCCGGGTTCCCAGAGTCGACGAAATGTTCGAGTTACTGCTGGGTCCGGGCAGTCCAACCAATCCGGAAGGTATACCGCGGAGTGCCAGCCTGGGGCTGGTAAAACAGCGCTTCGGGCTGGAGCGAAAGTATGTCAACACTGTCGACGATGAGCAGAACTTGACGAATTACATGATTCTCGCGGATTATGTGATCGGCCTGAAACAGAGCTGGAATTACGACAAAGACTTCTTTATCCGCACTAGCGGTAAGCTGCTGGGGCGGCGCCATCCGTTCTTCGGAACGCAGCTAGTCCTGATTTCCAGGGCTCTCGATGTGGTGGCTCAGGGTGTTCAAGACGCCTGCTTCACCATGGATTCGGTGTTTATGGGCGATGCGGAGCGGCAGACGGCGCAACTGAATTTTGCCGGCCTTCCGGTTACCATTCCGAGCCCCGATAACGATCATCCCGAGCACTTCACGTTTGGGCCCGACACCTCAGGGCTTTTCGTGGCCGAGCTGCTGGACTGGGTCAATCGTTCCGCCTCCGAGGAATTGCCGGCGCTCCTGCAAGACGCGGGTAAGGATGGGTTGGAATCATTCAAGATGTCCACCAACCGGCTGCGTAAGTTCGTGCATGGCTCGGTTGAGCTTACCTTTGATCGCAGTTATCAATCAAGAGGCCTGCCGCCCGGCTATAGAACGCCGCGCGTAAGAAGGGCCCTGCAACTGTTGGCGGATGGATTGGACGAGGCTTACAAGTTAGCGTTCCAGGTTCCTTCAGCCGAATTCCCGGCCGAGGTCTCGCAGAACAGGCTCGACAGAATCGATTCCGAACTGTCCGGCATTCGCGCGACCCTCGCGGCCCATGGCATCTAGTAAGGAGACAGATATATGGCAACGGAGAAGGATTACCAGTCACTTTACGACCGGATAGCAGCTCTGCGAGAGACGGTGACCAGCCGTCTCTCGGCTGATCTGATCTCGAATCCGCAGCTGGCTGACGCGCTGACCAAGCAGATTGACGACATGCTGCAGTCGGCCGTGGCCCAGGACAATCAAACACCGCCGCCACCCGATAAGGGACTTGGTCAGTTGGCCGGCATTGGGCCCGACGCGGCGAGCCAGCTAGGTCAGACGCGCATCCCATCGGGGGTTGAGCCTTACGATGAGACCATCGCTTCCGAGCGCATCATAGCCGTCGGAGACATGTACTATCTCTGGCAGCATGAGAAGATCGGCGTGTTTCGCGCCGTGCAGAAGCTGCAGGAGCTGTTTCGCGGGGGTACCGTCCGGCTGTCGAGCGGGCCGGGCGCATATGCGCTCTATCAGTTCGATCGGCGCGAGGTTTTGCGGTATACGCAGCGCGACCGTCTTTCGGCTTACAAGAGAATTTTCGATTACGGCGGCGGTCCGGTTCCCAGCGGCTCGCGTGCCAATACCGACTTCCATAAGTTATTCGCCCACTTTGTACATCAGGTGACGCTATTCTGGCGTGACAAGCGTATCTCGGACGTGATCCGCGATCGCGCTTATGACCCAAGCTTCGGGTCAATTGCCATCGTGCGGCGCGCGGGTCTGGACCTGCGGAATAACTTGAAGTGGTTGTCGTTCGGTCACCTCAATGTACTCCGCGTGGAAGTCCTGCAGTTACTCGAGGAGGCTTTCAAGATCCTGAACTCGCCGGATATCAAACGCTTGTTCGGCGCCGACAACGCCTGGGATGTGGTGGAAGAAGTCTTGATCCGCTATTACAACGAGCGGCTGGTAACATCGCCGCGACAGAGAATGGGAGTAACGGGTCGTGAAGTCCTGCGTTGGCTGGCTCAGCCGCACATCCTGCAAAATACGCGTGCTCAGTTCGAAACCTTGCTGCTCGAGATTGCCGAGCAGTCAGAAGAGTGGCTAACTAGCGCGCAGGCCATGGGACTCGCCGGACGGCCGGCGTCCCATCGCGTGCTTCCGTGGGACCAGGCCTCGCCGACTCCGACGCGCTCGAACGGCAAGGTAAAGACAATGGGTAAGCATCCGGCCGAACGCGAACTGGAGTATGAGTACTGATCGGGCGCTTAGTTATGCGCGGCGGCAGCGTTCCCGGTTTGTCGAAGAGTTGAAGGAGTTCATCCGTTATCCAAGCATTAGTTCGCAGCCGCGGCATTCCGGCGACGTGAAGAGGTGTGCCGGCTGGTTAGCCGGTAAGTTGAAGCGTGCGGGCATGGAGACCGTCGAGGTAGTGCCGACACGGGGTCATCCTATCGTGTATGCCGCGTGGAAGCGAGCGCGCAACCGGCCGACGGTTCTGATTTACGGGCACTACGACGTGATGCCCGCGGATCCTGTGAGGGAATGGAAAACGCCGCCTTTCGAGCCGTTTGTCCGGGGCGAGGACCTTTACGGCCGAGGCTCGAGTGATGACAAGGGTCAACTATTTACCCATGTGAAAGCGCTGGAATCCTATCTGAAAAGCGACCGTATGTTGCCCGTGAATGTGAAATGTATCTTCGAAGGCGAGGAGGAAACCGGCAGCGCTCATCTGGCGAGCTTTATTTCGCGGAATAAAGGCGCGTTGCGCGCGGACGCGGCAGTTATGTCGGATACGCGCATGCTCTCGCCGAACCGGCCTGCTATCGGCTATTCCCAGCGGGGCGTGCTCATGCTGGAACTCGAAGTGCGTGGTGCGCGGCACGACCTGCACTCCGGAAACTTTGGCGGGGCTGTGCACAACTCGCTTCAGGCTCTTTGCGAGATTCTGGCTTCGCTGCATGAAGAGACCGGACGTATTGCTATACCGGGTTTCTACGACAAGGTAAAGGATTGGAGTAAGCGCGAGCGTGATTACATGGCGCGGACCGGACCGCCTGATTCGCGGATCTTGAAAGATGCGCAAACGATAACGGGCTGGGGCGAACCCGGGTATAGCCTCTATGAACGCACGACCATCCGCCCCGCATTTAGTGTGCATGGGATCGTGGGAGGCTACCAGCGTGAGGGAATCAAGACGGTGATCCCGGCGCTAGCTCTGGCCAAACTTACTTTCCGGCTTGTTCCTGAGCAGGACCCGGATGAAGTCGCGCGATTGTTTCGTGAACATATCGCCCGTGTAACCCCGCTCACTGTGAAATCGAGCGTGCGCGTTCTTTCCGGGTCTAAGGCTGCGGTGGTCAACCGCAATCAGCCGGCTCTACGCGCGGCCGCAGTCGCCTACCGCAAGGGATTCGGAGTACCGGCGGTCTTTCAGAGATCGGGCGGAACGATTCCGGTGATCAATACCTTTCAGGAGTTACTTGGAATCCCGACGGTTCTCATGGGCTTCGGCTTACCGGATAGCAATATACACGCAGCCAACGAGAAATTCCACTTGCCTAACCTTTATAAAGGCATTGCTACTTGTATCTGGTTTTTGGCTGCGGCCGGGGCGATGCTCCGTCAAGAAGATCCGGCCCGCCAGGTAGCTTGGAGCCTCTAATGGTGATCGACTCCCATTGTCACGCCGGACAGGGTGATTACATGACGGCGCCCTGGAACACCAATGCGCCAATCGAGCCCTATCTTCGCCGCGCCAAGGCGGCTGGAATCGACAAGACGGTTATCTTCGCGCCCATTCACAGTGACTACTCAAAGGCGAACGAACAGACGGCCAAAATCGTCGCGCGATACCCGACCCGGCTAATTGGATTTGCCTTTCTGCACGCCAAGCGGGATGCCGGACGCATTCACTCGATGATTGACCGGGCCGTGCGGCTATGGAACTTCCGCGGCGTCAAGGTACACGGACACGAAGCTATGCCGACGCGTGAAGTCTGCGAAGCCGTTCGGGCATTCGGACTACCTTTGCTCCTGGATGTGGCGGACCGGCCTGAGGTTATCGATATGTTGGCGCCGCAATATCCCGATATCAATTTCATCGTTGCGCATCTGGGAAGCTTTGCGGATGACTGGCGGGCGCACCAACGGGTCTGCGACCAGCTTGTCCGATACCCGAATGTATATTCGGATACCGCGGCAGTCCAAAGATTTGACTACATCGTTCAAGCCGTGAAGCGCGCCGGCGCGCGAAAGATTCTGATGGGATCGGACGGGCCGTGGCTGCACCCGGGACTGGAACTCCACAAAATCCGCCTCCTGCGATTGCCCCCGGAGGAGCAGGCTCTGGTCACAGGGGGCAACGCGGTACGGCTCATGCGCAAGGTTCAGGCCGAAAGAACAACAGCCGTCGCGGTGCAACGGCGTCGTGAAGCACCGCGATCCCTGCATCGCAACGGCAGCCGCGCGTCAGCAAACGGAGTGGGCCGGCACCGCGCGCACGATGCCGAAGATGAGGGATGAGGTAACTATGGGTTGGCTTCAAATGGCAGCTCTCCACCGCCTGGGACACAGAATGGCGGATCGCTTATTTGTGCGGGATCGATGTACTTACTGCGGGGCACTCACGGTTGACTTCTGCGCGCAGTGCGGTGTTTTTGTTTGCCGGAACTGCGATGTTCGTGAGCACTGGCCGGCCGTCGGTATCTTCCCCGATGTAGGTCTCGGGTGGCAGGGTCGCGGCCGCTGGAACCGACGGTGGTAGGCTCGCGAAGCCAACAATTGTGAAAGGAGCCGGTCGCGGCAGTTTACGTCCGTTGCACCTGGTTTGTTAGTTCTTAACCCTGGGCAGCACGCCGTGCGCGATGATGGGCGCCCGCCATGGTTGCAGAGGAATCAACGCGGCGAGCGCGGAGGAGGGGACTGAATTAGAGAGTCAATGATGCTCTGTAGCGTTGCGGCGGGTACGGTCTTCTCGACATATGACTGTTGCCTGGCAGGAGTCTGTGACCATGTATTCTGTCCGGGAACCGGTGCATTACTCCCGCGCACGACTGTTGAGCCGTTCGAACCGCCAAATTCAAAATCGGCGCCTGTCTGGGTTGAGTACTGTGCCGCGTATAAGATCGCAACCTGCGTCCACGCATACTGCTGATTGGGGCACCACTCGCCGTTCGAGCAGTATAGATTATAGGCTAACTTCATGGGATTCGTCGTCGGATCGGCATCCGCGGCCGGTCCGGTAAGCACGTCGCCACCTACTTCCGTACCGAAGGAAGTGACCGGCCCGGGCCAGTTTTGGAACACATAGCTTGCGTTCGTCGCATCGCTAGCAAAGTTAAACGAGCCCGAGTCTCCTGAGTTCGGAAAGTACCCGGCGGCCGAGATTAGTTGCAGGACTTTAGCGGCAATGAGTTGCATGCCACTCATCGGACTGATCGCATCCGGACTACTTTTCAATAGTTGCCAAAGGGGTCCGTAGAAACCGCCCGCGATGATGATAACGCTACCGTTAGGCGCGTTGGCAAGCGCCTGTCTGTACACCGTAACTGCCGGAGGATAGCTAGCCCGTGTGTCCTTTGGCTTTCCGAATCGATTCGTAAGTTGCTGCGTGTAATAGCTGTTGGTTGTTGCGTAAGAATTGGGCATAGCGCCCTGGAAGGCGCCGATCGGCACGTCCGGGTGGCCGTAGTACTTCGCGATGGCGTATACGGCGGGCGCACTCCACGGGTTCGTAGACGAAGTGATCAATGCCAGTACGTTAACTTGCCCGGATGCGGCAAGGGCCCAGAGTAAAGCATGATCGCCGACGTCATCGACATTCGATGCGATATCGGAATCGAGAATGATGTTTACAGGGTTCGCGGGCGCCGCGCGAACCCTTGAAGCATCTGCCGTCAGAAGGCAAAGCCCCACGGCAACCGCGACGCGGATCCTGCATCCAACCGGCAGTGGCATAAGTTAACTCAGCTCTCTCCTAAGGAACTCGCGCAAAACGGAGCGCGCCCCGCGCCCTTTGCGCTTCTAAGTCTAACTGTTTTGCCGAAGATCAAGTCCGACGTCACACCGCGGGCGTCGGCTTGGCCAAGTAATCCGAGCGTCATCCGCGTTTCGGTTTGTAGAATCTCAATGACGCGGGCAGCGCCCTGTTCGCCGCCGGCGATCAAACCCCAAAGGTACGCTCTACCGATCAACACAGCCGACGCCCCAAGGGCGAGCGCTTTGACGACATCCGTGCCCCTCTGAATGCCGCCGTCGACGAGCACCGGAATACGCCCGCCCAACGCGGCGACAATATCCGGCAGGACGTCCGCGGTAGCGGGAACTGTATCGAGACTTCGCCCGCCGTGATTGGAAACGATCAGCCCGTCAACCCCCCGTCGCAACGCTTCTCTGGCATCGTCGGGATGAAGAACTCCTTTGATGAGCACCGGTATCTTCGCTTCCGATCTTATGCGCTCAATATCGTCCCAAGTCGCATCGCACGCGCGCACGGCGGTATAGATATCGCTTGATATAGGACGATGAGAAGCTCCCGCGGTGTAGCTCCCAAGCTCTCTGAGATTTTCCCGGATCACGCCGGGCGGCAGTTGAAAGCCTGCGCGGAGTTCGCGATCGCGCGGCCCGTTTACCGGGATATCTACAGTAATAACGATAGCTTCGCAGCCGCATGCCTCGGCGCGCTGAATCAATCGCCTGGTGAAGGCACGGTCCGGCTGAATGTAAAGCTGAAACCAAAGGGGCTCTTTTACGGCAGCCGCCATCTCTTCGAGCGCCGTTGTGGAGAAGGTAGCGGCAACCAGAGTGGCGCGCGTTCGGTTGGCGGCCCGCACCACTGCCAGCTCGCCGCCCGGGTGAAATAGCTTGTGATACCCAGTGGGCGCCAGCAGTATAGGTGAAGGATGCCGGCGTCCGAAAAGATCGACTCCCGGGTCGATCTCACTTACATCCCGCAGCACGCGCGGCCACAGACGAAGCCGCGCAAAGGCAGCCCGGTTCTCTTCGGCCGTGCAGCCATCGCCCGCGCCGCCTTCCAGATACTCCCAAGCTTGCGGCTCCGCAACTTTGGAAGCGGCAAGACGGAAGTCAGCGACTGTTTTCAGCGCTTGTTCCATCAGGGGTCACGGGCTTTCGTCGACGATCGATCTCCCGCCGTACGGCAGCCCGCCATCGGCGCACGCGGTCCCGTACGCGATATGCCAGGTGACCGGCGCGGCTTCGCCATCGATCGTCGAATGCGTAGTAATGAAAGGTATGGCGGGCCTGCTTCGCCCACTGCAACTTATAGGATTCTCCTCCGCGCAGGAAATCAAACTCCGTGTGTCCGCTATGGATGGCCGCCTCAATTGACTTACCCATCATGTACTGGCCTACGCCCATGGGTAACCAATCGGTGTGAAGGCCGCACTGATAAAACTGGAAGGTCGAACCGGCCGCGAAACCGTATAGAGCTGCGGTCAGTTCTCCGTTCACGCGCACTAAGATCAACCGCGCGACTCCGCTGTCCGCAAGCTTTCGCAGCGCCGCCAGGTGAAACTCCGGAACGCCGCGTTGGAGGAAAGCGCTATCCATGCCCCGCTGATCGAAGCGCATCCTATGAAGGCGGAGGAGTTCCGGAAAGTTTAACTCCAGGGCGATGCGATCCGTGACTAAGCTGCACTCCAGGTTGCCTTTCCGATCGAGAGCCTTCGCGCGTCTGCGGAAGTTAGATCGTAAGTTCGAACTGACGCTCGCGAAATAGTGGTCAAAGGTGGCCGGAAGGGGAATGTAATGGCAAACGGAAGCCGTTTCGCGTTCTATCTTCATTCGGGCACTTAGCAGCCGGCACAGGTGCTGATTAGCCGCATCATCGACGGAGTCTAGAAGTTCAATGTAATCCCATTCGCTCCGGTGCTCGAAGATAGCTTCGACAACCCGTTCAATCGCCGCTTCCGCGAAAACTGGATCGGCGATCACGCCGAGATAGTCGGAGCCGGTGTGTTCATCGCCGATCCAGGCGAGCCCGCGGAGACCGGGGAGGAGTCTTGACCTGGTGATATGCAGCGGCGCTAGCCCGACAAGCACGCCGTCGGGATCACGGATCGCGATCGCCGCCAGTTCACGCGTGCTGCCCCAGTGCTCCCACCACGTAGAGAGCCATTCAAACGACTGAAAGGTATTCTCTATGCCCGAACGCTCTAGAAGCGCTTTCCACTCGGGCGCTAGCTGCAGCAAGCCGGCGCTTGACGTGATCCATTCGGCGGCACACATGGAGTAGCCGGGTTCGGCAATAAGATGCGCTGTTTGCATATTGAGATACTCGCGATCAGAGTTGGCGCGAAAGCAGCGCTCTCCCTTTCTTCCAACCGGATTGGTCTGGAGCTCTTAAGAGGCGATCCAGCAACGGCAGCGGCATGTCCTTTACTTCCCAATGCGGATGGATGCCGCGACGGCGCGACTCCGTAATCGCGGCGTCGAGCAGTCCTCGTTGGAACGGATGCTTCATCCGGCGGCAAGCACCTTTGAGTGTGACTGAGCAGTTACTCGGCGCGAAGGCCGAATCGACGGCTTCAAGCATGTCCAGATCCTGAGGCGAATCGCCAATCGCGCAACATCGGACGTCTCGAGAAGAGCCGAGGTACTCCTTAACGAACGCAACTGCGGCGCCCTTACCGGCGCCGCGCGATAGGAACAACGTCTCGCCTTCAGTGAGTATCGCGCGCACCTGTTGCCGATCGCAAGAGCGCAGTAGTTGCTCGACATCTTCCGCCGACAACCCCTTGAGCCTCCCGTTCACAAACCGGAAGGCGCGGACTGCAAACCGTGTGTCGGGGTCGACAGTAACTCCCGGCAATCGCGCCGCAGCGTTACGAATAAAGTCAAGCGCAGTAAGTGCCGCTTGCTCAATCAGAGATACTTCTTCTCCGCGAACCTGGTCCCAGAAAACACTTCCGAGTTCCGCGGCGCCTCCGGGCAAACCGTACGCGCGGCAGTACTCTTTCACATGCATCAAACTGCGCGCCGTGTTTAAGACTACTGAGAACCCTGCCCGACGCAAGAGCTCGATAGCCTGCACTCCTGCCGCGGTCGAATGGGGGAATCCAAGCAGCTCACGGTCGAGCACGCCATCGATATCGACGAAGAATAAGTCGGGCTTCCACTCCGCGATCGGCGACTGCCGACCTTGATAACGGGTAAGAGCGAAAGTCGCGAAGTCTCGCACGCGCAGATACCGTTCCGTCCAGTCTTGCCGGCGCGGGTCATCCGGACGGCGCGCCAGCCAGTACCGCGCCGCGCGGATTGCGGTGGCCGCGTATAGAAGCTTGTAGAGCAGCAAGCGCTGCGCCGGATCGGAGTCGCCGCTCTGTTCGCGATACACCCGAATCATGCGATCCTCCGCGGCGGCCGAGAACTGAAACTCGAACGAAGCCGCGGCGAGATCCCACGCAGGATCGACCACGCTGAGTTCTCCCCCGGCAAAATTATGTTGCTCGAAGTCGGTTTTGTAGATGCGCGAGCCTTGGCGTATCCAATCGGCCGGCCGCATCTGGCCGTCAACCAGAACGGGTTGCGGCGCCAGCAGCGTCCGCATCTCCCGCGCGAGAGCTTTGCTCATCATGCGGCCGAGGTAAGGACCCGGCAGTCGGCGCAGGAGCACGAGCAGATCATTCCAGCCGCACCAGCCGCACTCCGGACTATCGAACACGGGATCGCCCGCAAGCGGTAAAGCCCGAACGCGCGCAGCCACATACTCTCCGAACACGCGCGCCAGGTGCGTCTCGTTTTCCCGGCCTGCGGCGAGCGGAACGCCCTCCACCCACTCGCTGAACAGGAATCCGCAGCGCAGAAACAGGGGCCGGGGAACGAACCCCTCGAGCCGCGTCGCCGCTAGCGCCGCATGGTAGCCGAGCCATCCCCACCCGACGCTCTTCGCCAGGACTCGCCGGGGCGCGCCTTCGTCGGCGGAGACCACATCGAACGCGCGTTTCATCCTGACCTGGAACCCTCGCGCGAGATCCGCTTCGAATGCCGCGTTTTGTTCTGGCGACTCCGTCACCTGCACAGCGACTCCCATCGCCGCGAAGTGCCGGCTCAGAGCCTCTGCCGCCCATCCGGATGACATGAGTTTCGACTTATACTGCTCCGCTATGGGCAGCATGCGAAGCCGAACGCCTCGCGCCGTCTCATCCGGCAAGCTGAAGCCTGGATTCGATGGGTGCTCCGGTACGGCCACCGAGATATCCTCGCTGCGCACGCCGTTGCTCCGCAGACATTCGAGAAGCGAACGCAACGTCGCACCGGTATTCGGGTGGTCGTCGATCACCAACATTTTTGCGCGCTGCGCGGCGGACTTCTGAAGAAGACGCGCCTCGGATGAGGAAAGCCCGTTCTTCGGTCTCACGGTAATCCAACTCACTTGCGCGCAATCGAGCGTCCGAAGATAGGCGGCCGCGAGCGGCGCAAAATACGCTCCCGCGGTCCGTGGACCGATCACGAGTATGGATCGCTGCTGATCGATCGTGCCGGCGCTGCGGCCGACCGGAAAGAGGTCGACCATCCGCAAGACATCGTGGTGCGCCAGATCCTGGCAGCGGAAGCCCTCCGGTACGCGCATCCGCCGCGAGAGCACGCGCGCATCGAGCGCCTCGGCCGCACATGCGAGTTGCGATCGCAACAGCGGTGCATCGAACTCGCGGCCGAGCAGCGCGGCGCAGCAATGGTTTACGCACCGCGTCCATCCCGCGCGCCACGCGCCCACACGACCCGAGCGCATTCTCCGGATGCCTGCCCGCCCACGCAGCCATCGCCTTTCCCCCCCAGCCAGTAAGTTCCCCAAAATAGGGATTCGACTGGCGTACCGGTCCAGGCAGGGTGGCGCCGGAGCGAACGCGTCGTCGATCGTGCAGGCAATCGCGCAGGCGAACAGATAGCAATTGAGTTCGCGCTCCTCACCATCGCGATCGATTTCTTCGGCGAGGCGCAGCAGCAGTTCGCGGACGGTCAGGTGCGGATTCAGGCGCCAATCGTACACCGCCGGAGACGAAAGCGAACCGCGCGCGGGAGCCGCTACGACGCTCACGAGTTCACCTTTCCCTGCAATTCGGGCAATGCCCGCGAGCCCATCAGAAGGTCGCGCATCAGCCACGTCAATCGCCACGGCGAGGTGATCAAGTGGCGGGCGCCATAAGGGAGCCATGCTCGTCCGAAGGGCACGTAAAAGCGCACGGGCACATTCAGGAACGCAACCGATTGGAGCACCGCTCGCCAGGGCAGTCCAAACAGCAGTTCAAGCTCACATTTCGTTCCTGCCGCGGTGAGGATACTGAGAGCTTCCACCGCCAGCGCGGGATGATGCGTCGCCACGCTCACCGGGCATCCGCAGCCGGCCAAGGCACGCGCAACAGCCAGGAAGCCCCGGTGCGGATCGCAATCCGTCCCGTCGCCGTCAGCCCACTGCCCTTTGACGATGCGCACGGTCCACCCGTGGTCGATCGCGCGCTCGGCATCGGCGACGCTGCGGATCCACCGGCCCGGAAGCGTGCAGCCAACCGGCGTTTCGGCTGGAAAGATGGACTCGATCGCTTCGAATATCCGGTCCGCGTGCTCGGGACCCAGAGAATCGAAATGAAGACGCACGCCGCAATCCCCGGATTTCTTACGCAACTCCTCCAATAAGGATGTCTCAAATTGAAGGGCTGGAGCCTTAATCGAAACGTAGTCACCTGCCGCGGCACGTTCGATCGTTTCCAGATATCGGGCCGCCACTTCCGACGGCGAATCGGCGACCGCATTCCAGAAACAAAGCGCGCTGCTGGCGCCTTGCTCGCGCAAACGCCGGGCGCACGTTAAAGCGTCTTCGAGGTCAGGTCCCGCGATGTAAGCGGCCGCCGCTTGGCTCGTCAGTAGATGCAGCATTGAGCGTGCGTTCATGTTCTCTTCCCGGCAATTCGCGCGCGCGCATGAGCCGCGGCATCGATGGCCAGCGCGGCAAAGCCACGCATGCGGAACGGGTAAATGCGCAGCGAACAGCACGCATGCTCCTGATCCGTCCAGACTCGTGTCCACGGCTCCGTCTGGCCGTTGAACTCATACACCTTCAGGTTCTGCGAAGCCGCATACCGCAAGCTTTCCATGGTCAGCAGCGCGCCCGGGGAGCATCGTGAGAACTCCTCGTCGTAACCCGCGCGCAGCAATGAGAAGGCGCCGCTTTCCTGGATCGCGATTTGCGCGGCGGCCGTCCTTGCGCCGATGCGAAGAAAACCAATTCGCAGCGCGCCTCGTTCCGCCGCTGCAATCGCGCATCGATGAAAGAACGCGCGGCGCTGCTCGTCCATCGCGAGAGCACTTCCCATCGCGCCCTTCCAGCCCGCAGCCTCGATCCGGATGACCTGGTCGATCAGGTTTGGAACGGTTTCAGGATCGGCGGGCGATAGGATCTCGGTTCGGACTTCGCCCATCCCGCGCGCCAGTCGCATGGCGCGGCGCAGGTCTGAGCGCCGGCCGCCATTCAAATGCGTCTCGGGGGATAGCCACGTGCGGTCGAGCGAAAGCCACGGTGAGCCCGTTACCTCGCGCTTAACGATGAAGGCACGTCCGGCGAAGGTTTCCGCGAGTATCGAAACGGCCTTCGAATGCGCGGGCACGCGCTGCAAGTAGACCGGCCTCCCGGTTTGCGCGATCGCTTTCGCCAGAGCTCGCAGAGCGCTCTCGTCGGAGTACACGAAATCAAGCCGTTCGTACATTTCCGCGGCGAGCAAGGTCAGCCATCCGCTCGCGCCGCTGTTCGAGACGAGCGGTGCGATCGCACTCAGGGCAGGGGTGCGACCCGGCGTGTGAGCCGCGAACACGTGAAGCCTCTGTTCCGGCGGAAGTCCCGCAGCCCACGCACGCGCATACGGGAATTGATTGACCGGATTGCATGTCGCTGGAATCAGCGCCTGCCATCCAGCCTCCAGGGAATCGAGTTGCTCCGGACGCCTGATCAAATCCACCGTGGGACGGGTCGGCGCCAGCAGCGCTTCATAACTCCTTGCCGTGTCATCTACCTTGGCGCGCGCTGAAAACCGCTGCTCGACGGCGCCCCGCGCTTCGGCGCCCATCTGCTGCGCGAGCGTGCGGCTTTCCAGCAGCCGCCCGATACTCTGGGCCGCGGCGTGACTATCTTCACTCGCTACCAGGAACCCGGTGGCTCCATCTTCGACCACTTCCGGGGTGCCCCCAACGGCGGTAGCAACCGACGGAAGGCCGCACAGCATCGCTTCGAGCAGCGCATTCGACATCCCTTCCGTGCGCGAAAGCAGGCAGAAGATATCGCTCGCGCGCAAGATGGATTCAATCCTGTCCGATTCTCCGAAGAACTGGACATTGTCCTGCACCCCGAGCTCGGTTGCGAGCGCGGCGAGCTCCCGCCCGTAATCCGGCTCATGCATGTTTCCGACAATCAGAAACAATGCGCGCGGGTGCGTGCGGCACACTTCGGCGGCGGCCCGTATCATCACGTCCATGCCCTTCACGCGCCGGACGTTGCCCACGGTGACGATCACGTGCGAATAGCGGTCGCCCAGCAGTTCGCGCCGCACGCGAGGATCGCAAGCCCGGTCATGCTCCGAGTCGACCTCGATTCCGTTCGGAATCGTGATCACCTTACTCGGATCGAGCCGGTCCGCTTCGATTGTGTAACGCCGCACGGCGTCCGAAACCACGTGAACCTGGTCGAACATGGGAGCCAGGAGGCGATAGGCGAAGCCGTGCAACCGCGACCGCAGAAAGCCCATATCGCGCCGGCTCGAAACCAATACCGGGCACCCACTCAGCCGCGCAATGACGCCGCCCCACAAGTCCGCCGTTTGAAAGAAGGTGTGCACAACGTCCACCCGCTGCGAACGGATGAATCGAGATAGCTGCCACGCGACCGCGAGTGACGCCGGGCGCAAGATATGTTGCAGCGGGAACTCGCGGATTTCGCATCCGCTGTCCAGCAGAAACTGGAGGCCCCGCCGGACATGGAAACTTGCGATGGTGCAACGATAGCGCTCCTTCGGAAGGAGGCGCGCGGTGCGCACCAGAGCCTGTTCCGCGCCTCCGACGCCGACCAGCAGGTCGATCAGGAACAGCACATGAATCCGGCTATCCACTTCCGCCCGCTCCGAGCGCGTGCGATCGGAAGCGAGCGCGACGTGTTCCGCAGGCAATGCAGACAACCTCATACACGGAATGCATTCAGCGCATGGCGCGAGAAAAGGACTTGTTGGAGACGCTGCCGGAGACCGAGGTCCGCCGTGCGCATCATACGAGCGAAAAGATCGGTGTGCGGGGGCAAGCCGTTCTGCGCATCGAGGCACTTGCGGCACTTCGCTCCGTCCGCATGAACCATGCGGTTAACGATCTCCGCCAGTCCCGCTTGATAGCCGGAACCGGCGACCCGGCAGCCGAGGAGCGCCGCCGCGCTGCGGCACGAGATGTGACCCGGCGCCCAGGCGGCGTCAGCGGCGCTGAACATCGGTAAGTCGGGCTCCGAGTCGCCGATGGCCGTGATGTGGACGTCGCGCGCCCCGGAAAGCGTGACCAGTTCGCGCATCCCGGAACCCTTGTCGACCTCCCTCGCGATGATCGTGGTGTCCGTGTAGGTCTGATGCACGCGCAACCGGTCCGCGCGGAGTTCAGACACTATGTTGCGGATCACGGAACCGGGAAGCGGGACGGTGACGCCGCGCTCATAGAGGTAAGCACGAATGGAATAGCGGTAATTCTCGTTCAGGTAAACGCCCGGAATCGAGCGCAATACGTGCTTGAGTCGCTCCATTTGTTCGAGCGATTCGCCGGCTACCAGCACGCGCTCGCGGCCGCTCACGCGGTCCCATACCGCGCTTCCGTATTCGGCCACGCCCCCGGCGCACCCGTAAGCTTCCGCGTATACCTTAACCTGCGCGAGAGAACGCGCCGTGTTCAACGCCAGCGTGAACCCGTGGTTGTGCAGGCCGGACAGTGCCCGGCAGCCCGCCGCCGTATTGGAGGGGAATCCGAAAATCTGCTTATCGATCACGCCATCGATATCGAGCACAGCCCATCGAGGGCCCCATGCAGGTCCCGATGCTGGATCGCGCGGCTTCGTGACAACTTCGCCGCACCGCCGCGTCGTGCTATCCGTCAGGAAGTCGAAACCCGCAATGTAGGCACGGTTCGCGTCCGCGTGCAAGTGGCGCAATCGCTCGTCTTTGAGGTTGTCGATCGCTCGTTCCATGGTCCAGGAACCGGCCAGCAGCTTGTATAGGAATAGCCGCTGCTCCACTGTTTCGTCGCCGCTCAGTTCGCGATAACGCGCGAGCAATTCACGCTCTTGCCCGGCATCGAGATTCCACTGCAAGATGGTGTCGGCCAGATCGTAAGCGGGATCCGAGACGTTCAGTTCGGTCTTGCCTTGACCGTGGTGCTCGAAATCCGTCTTGACCCGAGAAGCACCGGGAGAAGAGTCGCCGACCGATACCCATTCCGCCGGCCGCATCTTGCCGTCGATGAGCGTCGGGACCGGACATGCGGTGCGCGAGAGTTCATCGAGGATGCGGGGCCGCGAAAGAAAGCCGATCGGCTTCCATCCATAGGCCCGGCTCAAGAGGCCGGACAATTCTTCGAGCCCCTTGTGTTGACCCGCCTTAGCCAGTGACGGCACAGGATCGTTGCCGAGCCCGAGGCGGCGGACCCGCGCGGCGATATATGCGGCCGCTATGCCCGGGATATCTTCACCGAGCGCGGGGCGCGATTTGCTACCAGCGGCCTCAACCCATTCGGTATAGATCATCCCGTCGCGCATGCCGATCAGCGTTGGAACGAAATGGCTCATCCTCTCCGCCGCGTGATAGGCGGCATACGCGAGCCAGCCCCACCCGGCGCTCTTCGCTATGATGCGGCGGCTCTCGGTCGCGCCGGAGGGCCAACGCAGGATCACCCGATATACACGCTTGAATCGCGAATGGAATTTCTGCTCGGAGCGCTCATTGAGCCACGCCTCAAGCTCCGGGTCCGCCGCGACGCTCTCCACAACGGCGCCGGTGTTCGCGAAGTAACCGGAAAATAGTTCCTTTACGCGATCCGGCTCGCCATTCCGCGCTTTGAACCATTCCTCCGGTTCGAGCGTGACCACCTGAATTTTCGAGAAGGCGAATCCGTCGTTCCCGTCGCGCCATTCTCTTCGGCTGGGGTGGACCGGGACAAGCATATGGACGTCGCGGCTGGTGAAGCCAAACCCGCGAAGGAGGCCCAATAGCTTGCGCATCGTGCTTCCCGAATTCACCGGTTCGTCAACGAGGACGATCTTCCCGCCCTGCCGCCGGATTTGCTCTAAAACCGCGCGATCGGATCGGGTGAGGCCCCGTTTCGGGCGAACAGTCATGGCGGTAACCTGCGCGAAGCCCGCCAGACGGAGGGTCGCGCGAACCACGGGAGCGAAGTACGATCCCGCCGTCCGGCAGCCAACGATCAGTAGCGGCTCACTTTGGCTGGTGAGGGCGCCCGCAAGTTTCTCGGCGAGCTTCACCACGTCCCAGTAGGTGAGATCCTGCGACCGGAAGGCCGCCGGAACGCGGCATCTCTGGTCCAGGAGGGATTGGGGAACTGGGCCGTCCAAGAGGGCTTTGAGCCCGTCCGCCGACGCGGCCGAGTCGTAATTTTGCCCGCAGCTTTGTCCGCAGCTTTCTCCGCATAAAGACCGCCGCATGGAGATCAGATACTCGCCCAACGCCGATTCCCAACGTGCTCGCCAGGAACGCATCGACTTCTTCTCGCGGTTAAGCGAAGCGCCGGCTTCAAGAATGCGGCGAACCGTCTTGCTGGCCGCTCGGAAAAACGGGATTCGCGCTTCCGCTTTCGAAAGGTCGTAAGCGCTCCCCTGCAGCCAGTCGTCGGTTGAGTCCGAAAGCGCGGCGGCGAGCAGGTACACGTTCATGAGCACCTCCGTATGACGCCAGTCCGGAGGGACCTGCCGAAGCGCGTCGATCTCCGTGCGCAACTTTTCGCGCGCGAGCCGGGTTTCATTGAAAACGTTCAGAGCCCAGGGATAGCGGCCGTAGAACTCGCGTTCGTCCGTCGCGCCCTCGCTTTCATTCGCCGCGCTGACCGCGTGTTGAAGCCAAGCCAATTCGGGTGATGTTGTAGACATTTTTTTCCTTTCGATCGGATCGTCGCCTAATGTACTGCCCTGGAAAGCAGCCATCGACGCAGCAAAAAGTAAGAGTCGCCGGTCAGCATCTTCACCGGCTCGCGCGCATGCCACCAAAGAGATTGCTTCCACCGCGGCCGTATGTGACCTGCGGCAATGGCCCCGGCGGTGGCCGCTCGGGCGCGGCGTTGCAGCGCGTAGCGCCCAAGGACCCGGCACTCGCCGTCGTGTCGCTCTGCGCTGGTAGGCTCGGACGTGAATAAGACGCGAATCCCCGCCGCGCTTGCCGCCGTTGTGACTGCTCGCGAATGGTACCCGTTCGGGACCGATGCGGTGTTAACAGCCTCGCCCAGAATGCTCTCCAGAATCGCGCAGCTCCGCGCCCACTCCCACAGCAAATCCGCCATCGGAAGCGCCGACATTCGCTCCGGATGCGAGCATGAATGGCTCCCGATCAGATGACCGCGGCGGCGAAGTTCCCGAATCTGGTCCGCATCCATATAGCCCGCTCGCCCGATCCAGTCCGTCGGTATGAAGAAGTGACCGCGCCAGTTATAGCGTTCGAGCTCGTCGGCCACGATCGTGTACGAACTGAGATACCCGTCATCGAACGTCAAAAAAATCGGGGTTTCGCTGCCGTTGTTTCCAGGTGTCCCGACCAGCCCGATGGTGCGGCCGCGGGAGCTTCGAATGGCGGCCAGGTGTTCGCGAAACGCGCCCCGGTCGAGCGTGTAAACGCTGCGAGGGAAACGCGCGGTCCGTGAGACGCTCTCGAGGGGGCCGGGCGCAATGTCGTGATAGCCGATCGTAATCGAACGCATGGTCGCTCCTTTAAATCCGGAAAGCGGGCGCGTATACGCGAGCCGCCTTAGTGGGTCATTTTGTTAACAATGCAGGTTAGGTAAATTCTTGAAAACGATCTAACTTTGCCGGGGAGTTACATCTTTGTAATGCAAGGCGGGCGCTTGCGCGTATACCGTGGGATGCATTCTTAGTGGGACAAAAGAAATGCTTTCGAAAATCGAGACTTACAGGTTCGCTAATTTAACGCTAAGTGAACGAATGGACACAAAATACCTTTAGAATTTAGTGTTTCTGACCGCAACATTTGACAAGAAACTTATGTTGTACCTTCATGGGCAACGGGCAGAACTGGCTAATCGGATGATTAGACCTTTCTGTAAAGGCTTCTAAATAATCGCATCGAGAGTATTTCGCTTGCAACGAAATACTCACATTTATCCAGCCTCCCGGAAAGTTATCAAGTCAGGCAAGTATCCCGCCGTTCTGTCGCGGATTTCGGGAACTAATCTGACAATTCGCATAAAGGCTAACTAGACATGCTATGTAAAGCCGCGTCAAAGCGTCACGCTGCGTACGCACTTTTGTTTCTGACGACAGGGATCAGCGCCGCGGCCCAGACCATGGCGCCCACAATTTTCTATTCGGATCTGACCAGCGGTCCGAACTCCGGCGGTGAGAACAACGGAGGCGTATACGTAACAATCGATGGCCGCCGCTTCGGGTCCTCCCAGGGCAGTTCCTTCGTCACTGTCGGTACGGGACAGCCGACGGTCTATAAAATGTGGCGCAACAACCGCATCATATTCCAACTGGGTTCGGCCGCAACCAGCGGCTCCATTACCGTAACGACTTCTGCCGGCGTTTCGAACGCCGTACCCTTCACTATTCGTTCGGGCGGTATCTATTTCATCTCGACTACGGGCAGCGATAAAGCAAACGGCTCGTTCAACACCCCGTGGGCCACGATTCCGCATGCCGCCCAAACGATCGCGGCCGGTGACACGGTTTACGCGCTCAGCGGCGTGTCTGCCACGGTCGACGACGGCCAGGGCTGGGACGCGGCGTTGACGCTGCGCGAGCAATGGTGTGGCACGTCCGGGAACCCACGCGCGCTTATCGGATACCCTGGAGCGACCGATGTCGTTATCGGCAATCCCGAAGGCGCGACGCCTTCCAACGGTCTCCGCTCCACTGACTTCAGCGCCGACCCGGCGTGCGGCGGGTATTGGGTATTCAGCCGGCTGGGCTTCCGCGGGCTCAATCCGATCGCCGTTAATGGCCCAAGCAATCAATGGCGCTTTATCGATAACGACATCAGCTGCCCGTATGCCACGGGCGATAGCGGCGGCGGCGCTTGTTTCGAGACGACTCTGGCCAGCAATCTCAAATTCTGGGGCAACAACGTCCACGACGCGGGCGCCGACGACGCCTCGGCTTTGTTTCAGGCTGTTTACTTCTCGACGGACAGCAATCATATAAACATGGGTTGGAACACGGTTTCGAATGTACACGGTTGCCGGGCCGTACAGATCCACTCGTCGCCGCTCGGGTCTAACTATCCCAATAGCGGCTATAACCAATACGACATCTCGATTCACGATAATCTGATCCACGACACGCAATGCGACGGAATCATCGCCGATACGCTGAACCCCTCCGAGGGCCCGGTGTCAATCTACAGCAACATTATTTACAATGCGGGCAAGGGGCCGAATAACCCGGAGCAATCCGGCGGCTGGTCCTGCATCAACATACCGGGCACGACGCAGAACGGCTCGCCCGGTAGCGGCAATGTGGTGATCTTCAACAACACGATGTATGCCTGCGGAACATTCACGACCCCCCCATACGGCGCAGCCAACGCAGCAATCAATGAAGGCGGCGGCAACCCGAATCTTTACGTCCAGATTTACAACAATCTGATCTATCAGACGGCTACTACGCTTTATCCCAATGGAGTTCCTTATTTGGTGATCTGGGATCCATTGATTCCCAACGGTGGCGAAGTCTGCACAAACACCCAGGACTGCCCCTGGCTCCAGGGCGAGAATAACCTGTTCTACGGCAGCGGACCCGCCCCGGGCGCTCCCAGCATCACTGGATCGATTGCCGCGAATCCCATGTTAGTCAACGTAGCTGAGTACGACTTCCGGCTAATTTCTGGAAGTCCGGCAGCAAACTCCGGCGTTGCCGTTCCTGAGACTACCGACATCATCGGTGTTCCCGTCCCGCAGGGATCGGGATACCCGATCGGCGCCTTCGCGTTGCCTTTAAGTTCAGATGATACACGGAAACCCTAACTCAGCGTCGTAACTCATCGTCGTAACTCATCGTAATGCTACAGTAACTCCCGGTTGGCTGGGCGTACCGCCGACCGTAAGTACCACCGGAACCGCGTCCCCGGCCGGCGCGTTTATAGGAACCTGCACGTTAACCTGGGTACTGCCGGCGAGCAGGCCCGGCGCCGAGCCGCTATATTGCACCGTCGCGTCCAGCCCGCCGATTTGCGCGGTAGTTGACGCCGACAAGAGTAGCGGACTCTGGACGATCTCGCCATCTAACTCCGGCGGCGTTGTCTGGCCCGCGCCCGTAAGAAAGATTGCGATCACCGAGCCCCGTAGTGCCGGATTGGCGGCGGAGTTCACGCTCAAATCCTGATTCAGAATCGCCCCCTGCCCGGTGCCCACGCTCCCTAGAGTAAAGATGCCCGGCGATTGGGCGCCCACCGCTAGCGAAAGAGAATTCGAAAAGACTCCAGCAGTCTCCACGGTCACCGTCACCGACGGGTTAACGCCAATCTCATACGGAACCACAAGGTTGACCTGACCGGCTTGCGAATAGAGCAGCGGCGCCGCCAAACCATTGAAGAAGACTGACGTGCTTCCCAGTGTGGTTGAAGCAACGCCGCCGGTCAAACTCAACGGCACCCCTGTGGCAGGCCCTAAGTTCTGGCCGAAACACGTGACGATCGCGCCGGGACTAATCGAGTTCTGAAGCAGACTCGCACCGTTAACTACCGCCGCCAGAGCCGGCCCGGACTGAGCGGCAGCTGCAGCGGAATACTCTAGCGCTCCGATATCGACGGAGCCCCCAGTTACTGGAACTCCGTTGAAATCGAAGGTCAGGCCGGTGTTGACACCTTGCCCGCGCGCCGGACTGTTCGCTTGCAGTTGGAAGTTGTACGAAGAAGCATTCACGAACTGCGGATTCGCGTTGACCGATACCGTGATGGTGGGGTCGCCCGGTGGAGGGCCGCTTCCATAAAACAGATTGTTAGTCCCCTGTAGCCACGGGCAGTTATCGGTGTTGCCGCAGACGCCGCCTCCATTCGGGATCGTCGGATTCCAGATCACGACATACGGTACTCCCGAAGGATAGAGGCTAGTCGCCGTCTGGTAGATCAAATTATTCTGGATATTAACGAACTGATTGACATTGCCGCCCCCTTCGTTAATGGCTGCATTTGCTTCCCCATAAGGCGGACTGGTAAACGTGCCGCAGGAATACATCGTGTTGTTATAGATCTGAACGGTGCCGCTGCCCGGCGTGCCGTTCTCGGTGTTACCGGGAATATTGATGCAGGACCATCCTCCCGACTGCTCGGGATTGTTGGGCCCCAGACCGGCATTGTAGATGATATTGCTGTAGATTGAGATAGGCCCCTGGGAGGGGTCAATGGTATCGACAATAATGGCGTCGCACTGCGTGTCATGAATCAGGTTGTCGTGGATCGCGATGTCATATTGCGGGTAGCCGCTGTTCGGATATCCGCTGCCGAGCGGCGACGAATGAATCTGTAGCGCGCGGCAGCCGTGTACGTTATAAACCGAATTCCACCCCATGTCCACGTGGTTACTGTCGGTCGAAAAGTAAACTGCCTGAAACAAAGCGGAAGCGTTTGCGGTACCGGCATCGTGGACCGTGTTGCCGTAAAACTGAACGTTACTTGCTATGGTTGTCTCGAAACACGCGCCGCCCCCACCGGAGCCGTCCGCGGTGGGACAACTAATATCGTTACCGACTAGACGCCACTGACTGCTAGGTCCGTTGATACCGACGGGACCGATACCCCGGAAGGTTAGTTCGCCGAAGACCCAGTATCCGCCGCAAGGTCCGTCCGAGGCGCTGAAGTCCGTCGTACGGATGCCGTTGGTCGGTGAACTACCGTTTGGATTTCCAATGGTGACCACACCGCCGGGATAAGCGAGCAGCGCGCGCGGATATCCGGAGGTACCGCACCACTGCGCACGGAACGT
>NZ_CAJCHS010000367.1 GCF_903970205.1 Nevskia soli
AGTTCAGCGATCGGGCCATCGAGATTGCGACGGACTGGCACGAATCGGCTTATCAGCGGAGTCTTGTGGCGCTGGCGGAGCTGGTTGTTGAGCGCCGCTTCTAGGTTCTCGGCGACACCGGTGACCGGATATGGAATCGAAGTTCTTTACCAGTGAAGCGCTGATCCGTTACGTCGAGAGCGTATCCGCGCCCGAGCACCCGTTGCTCGCCGCGTTGCGAACAGAGACCGACGCGCATCCGGACCACCAGATGCAAATCACCGCGCTGCAAGGCCAGTTCCTGCAATTGCTGGTGCTCGCGACGGGAGCGCGCAAGACGCTCGAGATCGGCGTGTTCACCGGGTATAGCTCACTCGCCGCCGCGCTCGCGTTGCCGGACGACGGTCGAATAACGGCACTGGACATCAGCGAGGAGTACACGTCCGTGGCTCGCCGGTACTGGAAGAAGGCCGGAGTCGAAGGAAAGATCGATCTCCGCATCGGTCCGGCGCTGGAGTCTCTGGATCGGCTTACCAAAGAGGGCGCAGGATTCGACTTCGCCTTCATCGATGCGGATAAGACGAGTTATCCCGAGTACTTCGAGAAGACCTTGGCGCTGATGCGGCGCGGCGGACTGATTGCGGTCGATAACACGCTGCGCGATGGGAAGGTGATCGACGCTGCCAATCGGGAGAAAGACACGGTCGCCATCCGCGAATTCAACGCGAGCCGCCGCCATGATGAGCGCGTGATCAGCTCGTTGTTGCCGATCGCGGACGGTTTGACGCTCGCGGTCAAGCGCTGAACAAGCTTCGGCTGCGCCCTTTGGCCGGAGTTGCATTCTCTTTGAAGTGCATTTGCGCGTGGATGACACCGACGGCCCTATTCATCCGAATTCGGCCAAATCTCTATCGCTCGGCCAAGCGAGGGCCTGGCAAACTTCGAGCAGCGTCAACGCAAAGGAGCGAGAGATCAGGAATCTCAAGACGGTCTTTACCTTTGAGCATGATGGCCAGACTTATGACGGACAGATCACTTTGGTATCACTGGCACCGGAAAGGCGAAGCGCGGAGCATGTGTACGACGACTTCTTAAGGTCGGTCCATTTTGGCAACAACTGATCCCGTTGATGCCCCAAATAATGGGTGTCAGCTGGTCGCTCCTACTGGTAATTTTCACCCAAGCACTGGGACCATCGCTCTTTTTCAGCCAGCCTTTGCTGACCGCTGGTTGATCCGGTTTTTTTTGATCGTCCCACTCAAACCGCATCGCTATACAAAACGTATAACACATCACGGTGGCCGACCGGCCCATCCCCCGGCCGCTCACGAGAGGATGGACGTTTTATATGAGGTCGGATCTAACAAAGTTCCGCTAAGCACGGAAACGAAATGGCGATCCGTCTGGAAATGGCCGGCTGGTCAAGCGCCGATCACTGGCTCCGCCTGCGGACCACCTACGATCTCGCGCAGGCGCGGCTCTAGAACTTCTTCACCCCCAACAAATTCCTCAACTTACCCACCACCTGATCCACCGTAAACGGTTTCTGCAAGAAAGCCGACACCCCCTTACCCTCCATCCGCCGCATCGCTTCCGCCTGGCTGTAACCGCTGGTCAATATCACGGGAACGTCGGGCCGGATCTTCCGCAGATGCCGCAGCGTCTCCTCGCCGCCCATCACCGGCATCGTGAGATCGAGAATCACCGCATGTACCTGCGCCGCAATCGCCGGAAACACTTCGAGCGCGATCTGACCGTGCTCCGCCAGAATCGCGCTGTAGTTCCAATGTTCCAGCGCGCGCCGCAGCGTCTCCCGAACGGTCTGCTCGTCGTCCACCACCAGGATCAACCCCGCGTCCAGAGCCTTCTCCGCATCGCCGATCGGAGGTTCCTCACCGAGTTGGCCGGAAGCCACCGGGAGATAAACCGAGAATCGGGTTCCGGACCCCGGGGAACTGTTGAGCGCAATCGCGCCGTTGTGCTGGCGCACGATGCCGAGCACCGCGGAGAGCCCCAGTCCTCGCCCCGTGAACTTGGTGGAGAAAAACGGTTCGAAGATACGGGTTCGCGTGTCGGCGTCGATGCCGATGCCGGTATCGATCACGTCGACCACCACATAATGACCCGATTCGAGGAAGGCGCCGGCTTCCCATCCGCGGCTGCCGGACTGAGTCAATCGTTCCACCCGCGTTCGCACCTCGACAGTACCGCTGTCCTCCGGAACGATAGCTTCGATTCCGTTGGATACCAGGCTGAGCAACACCTGATGCATCTGACCGGGATCGGCTTCCACCTTCGGCAGGTCGGGGGCAAGATGGAGCGTGAGCGTCACGCGGGGATTTTCAATGGAAGTGCGCGCCGCGGCGACGGCGTCCCGGGCGATGCCGTTCAGGTCGATCAGAGTGGCCAGGAAGCGGCCTTTCCCCGCATACGCCAGCAGCTGTTTGGTGAGCGCCGCGGCGCGTTCACCCGCGCGGAGGACGTCCTTCAACATCGGCTGCGCGGCATGTTCCGGTTCAAGCGTATAGGTGGCGAGACTGGCGTTGCCGATGATGCCGGTGAGCAGGTTATTGAAATCGTGCGCGACCCCGCCCGCCAGCACTCCCAGGCTTTCCAGCCGCTGCACATGCTCAAGCTGAGTCTGCACGCGCTTGCGTTCCGTGATGTCGGAAAACATCAGCAGGTGTCCGGTCAATGCGCCCTCATCCGATCGCATGGGCGCGAACGAGCAAAGGACTTCAACCAGCTGGCCATCGGCGCGCGGAAGCGCGCAGTCGAGCGTAGCGGCGCCCGTTTCCTGATCGAAGGTCAACGGCGTGGGTTTGCCGACAACGTCGGCGGCGGCAAATCCGAGCATGCGCTCGGCGGACGGGTTCCAGATCACCACACGGCCGGCGTGATCCGTCGTGACGATCGCCATTGGAGAGGAGTCGATGATGGCGCGCAGGGTGCTCGCGACGTCTTGTTTCCGATGCTCGACAGCCTTGCGATCGTCAATGCTGACGACCACGCCTTGCATGAACGGGCGCGGGCCGTCCGGATACGTCGTGCGCCGTCCCCAGGACTGCACCCAATGCACGCTGCCGTCGGGCCACACGACGCGAAACTCCGCGTTGTACGGATGGCCCGTTTCGAGCGTGTCGCGGATCGCCGCCTCGACCGCATCCCGATCGTCCGGATGGATGCGCGAGACGAACTCCGAACGCGTGATGCGTGCGTCCGGCTTCAGGCCGAAGATCGCCTTGCATCGCTCCGACCACGTGACTTCGCCTTCCCCCGGGCCCGAAAACCAGGTGCCGAGCTCGGCCGCTTCCACCGCAAGCCGGAACTGGTCGTCGCTCTCATGGAGCGCGCGCCGCGACTTCGCTTCTTCCGTTACATCGCGAATCGTGACGACGATATGTTCGATATCGCCGCCGTCGTTGCGGACCAGCTCGGTCGTGAAAGCGGCCACCCAGACCGGCATGCCGAAGCCGTGTACTTCGTACGGGCGATCGCGGACCGTCTGGCCTTTGACGGCGAGCTGTAGCGGGCCATTTGCATGGGGAACACGCTTGCCGTCGGGGTCACGCAGCTCAAAACCGTGCAGGGTCCGTAGCAGCCCTTCAATATTCGCGGCGCCCAGCAGCTTCAGCGCGGCCGCATTGGCATGGATGACCTTACCGCGTCTGTCCGCCAGCAGGATTCCAAGTGGAAGCGCATTGAGGATGATTTCGGACTGCGTGACATCGGAAACGCCGACTTCGGAAACGTTAAGCACGGAAACCCTGGCCTCCGTCGTCGGGTTTGCGGTCGGATCCGCTACGGAGCTGCTTTCGGTCACTAGGTACCTGCGGCGTTAGGCGTGCTTCGGCTTACTATCGTTACCCTTCTCGTCCCGTCCCATCTTTTCCATTTCGCTGAAGTATACACGGCGGCCTTCATCGAAAGCCAGGTTGGAAAGAATCACGGTGGTGGAATCGGCCAGACCGACATCCACGTTCGCTTTGGGGCGCTGGCCGTCGCGGCAGTTATTGAAGAAGCTTTCGAGTTCGATATCGACCGGATTGCGGGGCTCTTCCGGCGTCGCGATGCCCTTGGTATAAAGCCAGCGCCGTCCGAATTTCATTTCGCGATCGACGAAACTATCGTTGGGCCCGACCTCGTCGCGATACATCATGATCGGGAAACCCTTCTGCGATCCCGCGGCCACCATGGTTGCGCCCGCCTGCCACTTCTTCTCCCCTCCGCCGGCTGTGGTGACATGGGGCTGCGCGGGCTCCCGGAACCAAACGGCCAAGGCGGGATGCGTATCATCGCCGATCGTGATTTCGACCGATCCTTCGGTGCCCATGATCAGTTCGCCGAATTCCGTGCGGGTGGAGTTGAACATTGCCAGGTGCGAGTTGGTGCTGATGTAAGTGCCGATGAACTTTTGGTTCTTGGGGTACTTGATAATGACTTGAACGTTGTCGTTGATGTCCCGTCCATCGAAGATGTAGTCGTGGCCGCCGACGCCGACGACATACTCGGGAACGGAACCGAACATCCAGTCCGCCACGTCGACCTGGTGCGACGCGAGTTCCGCCGCAAGCCCCCCGGAGCAATCGCGGTACAGCCGCCAGTTCTGCATTTTCTGCTTGGCCGGATCGGGATTGGGTTTCATTTTCCAACCGGGGTTGCGATTCCATTGCGCCTGGATGTGGGTGACGTTGCCGAGCACGCCTTTATCGACCATCTCTTTGACCGTCTGGTAGAAAACGCTGTAGCGGCGCTGCAGGCCGACCTGGAGAATCTGGTTCGAGCACTGCGAGGCGAGAGCCCGCAGCGCATGCACTTCTTCCGGCTTAAAGACGAGACTCTTTTCGCAGAATGTGTGCTTTCCGGCGAGCAGCGCATCCCGCGTGACCGGAAAATGCACGAACAGCGGCGTTGCAATGATGACCGCGTCTATGTCTTTGCGGTTTAAAAGATCGCGGTAATCCTTATACTTCGTCGGATTCGTCCCGATGGTGTCGTATCCATGCTGCAGGTTGTCGGGGTTGATATCGCAGACGGCCGTGCAGTGGCCGTTGTCGATTCCCTTGAGGTGTTTCAGCAGATAGGAACCGCGGCTTCCCGTGCCGATGATGCCAAACGAAACCGTCTGGTTGGCGCCCTTCAGAGACTGGATGGCGGGGGCGGCGAGGGCGGCTCCGGCGAGCTTGACTGCACTGCGGCGGGTAAGAGTCTGGTCCGGCATAGGATTGGTTTTTGCTGTTCAATAAAGTAACAGATTTCGCAATAAGACCCTAACTGAGCCGCGAGCGGAAGCGACCGGTCGACTGTAACTGAGTTCGGCAAGATGAAAAAGGACCGTACAGCCCCACTCCGAGCCCGACCGAAAGGGAGGGTCTGTAACTGAGCCGCGAGCGTAAGCGACCGGTCGACTGTAACTGAGCCGCGAGCGTAAGCGACCGGTCGACTGTAACTGACCGGTGGGCTAACCTCCGGGCGAGCCGCTCCCGAGTTTTTTCTCGCGCACCTGCGGTAAACCATCCGATTTGCGACTTCTCGTATAGTGGTTTACGAATGCGCAATGTTTGTGCCCGAACGGATACGGGCAAGGTGCGGGCGCGGAACGAAGACCGGTTTTTTGTCGATGCGGAGGCCGGGATCTATCTGCTGGCGGACGGAATGGGAGGGGCTCGGGGCGGCGCGGAAGCCTCCCGGCTGGCGGTTGAGTCCGTATCGGAAACCCTGCTCGCCACACCATTGAGAGATGCCGCAACGCTGTTGAGCGCAATCGAAAAAGCGAATGCGGTGATCCTCAACGAAGCGCGCAATAACCCTGAATTGCAAGGCATGGGAACCACTCTCGTGGCGGCGCTGGACCGTGGCGATTCGTTCACCATCGCCAGCGTAGGCGATAGCCGCGCTTACCTTTGGGCTCACGGGGAGCTGCGGCTGATCACTAAAGATCAGACGTGGGTTCAGGAAGTGGGCCGGCCGCTGGGTCTCGACGAAGAGGCGCTGCAGAAGCATCCTTTGCGGCACGTCCTCACCATGGCCCTGGGTGTTTCCGAGGCTCTGGATGTGAGACTCTACGACATCCGGACGGAGCCGGCCGCGTTTTTGCTGCTCTCGAGCGACGGCCTCCACGGGCTGGTTACCCCTGAGCAGATCCAGAGAATCCTGGGAGACAACCCGGAAGCCGCAAACACCTTGGAAGAGAAGTGTTTGCATTTGATAAACGCCGCACGCGCGGCAGGCGGCCCGGACAACATCACCGCCGTTCTCATAGCCGCTTCCTAGTTATTTCTGCCGTCTGCATCGCCCCCACCCTTCTACATGCGCAATCCGGCTTGCTCGAAGCGCGGATCGTTTCGGGCGACGGACAGGTTATTCGAGAAGGCGAGAGGATTCAGCGCCCCCTGGTCGTTGAAGTTACGGATGAAACAGGCGCGCTGGTGGATCGCGCGATTGTTAGTTTCCGGCTGCCGGAAGACGGCGTCTCGGGAACCTTTCGCAACGGGCTCAAGACTGAAATTTTGACCACCGACGGTGGCCACGCCTCCCTGCGATCGCTGCAGGCGGGCGGTTTCGCCGGGCAGTTTCAGGTCCGCGTCACCGTAGCCAAGGGCGAAGCGCGGGCAGGCACGCTTTCCACGCAATTCATCGCCCCGGATTCGCGAAAGCACCCCCTGCATTCGCTGATCGGCGCACACCCGCATCTGTGGGAGGCGGCAGGAGTCCTGCTGCTCGCGGCGGCCGCGGACTATGCCAAGGGCCGGACCTCAACTGCCGGGGGCGCAAACGCGACGTTGCCGCCTACGTTCGGAGTTCCGACTGGAGTCGTGGGAAAACCATGATGCGTCTAACGGTTTGCTTGTTATTGCTCGCGGCGCGGATGAGCATTGCGCAGGGCGTGAACGCGCCGATCGCGGGCGTGGTCTTGGATCCGGCGGGCCGGCTGATTCCCATCCACGGGGTCTTCGGAAATCTGCTTCGAGGCGAATCGATTCCGCTTCCAGGCGCTTTCATCTCGGCCAGTTTCAGCGATAACGCCGGACTGTTGAAGAGTGCTTCGGCATTCGTGATCACGGATAGATCGGGACAGGAGCAGTCATCAATCGAGAGCACGGTTAGCGGGGCGGCGATGGCGTCATTTGCCTCCGATGGTTCGCTTCAGTGGTTTTGTGCCGGAGCTTGCATGACTCTACAGACGCCTCAAGGGGCGACAATTTCGACTGCGAACATCGGAGGTGCTGTTGTCGCTCTTGGTCTTACTGCGGGGCAGAGCATTCCGCTGTTAACACTCTCCGGTAACCAACTGTGGTCCTGTTCGTTGAGCACGGCGGACCAGTTGACAAGTAATCAAGTAGCGGTTTCAGGAGCAACTCCTGCAATCGCTTTCAATGGCGGATGGCTTACCACTTCCGCCGCGGGGCTCATCTGGACGGCTCCCAACGGAACGACTACCGCCATCCCGGTTCCGTCGCCGGTGCAGAGCTTGCAGGCGTCCGGCTCGCGAACGGTTTCGATCAACGCGCGCTGGATGTTAAATGGCGCGCTGCAGCTGTTGGAAATTCCCGTCCGGCCCCAAGTCGCGCCGAAACCGCGGACCAGTCCGGTGTTGGTGACGCGATGAAACGACTCGTCCTGATTGCGCTTCTCTCGGCGGCTGTTTGTTCCGCGCAAGTCGTCGTCAAGAATCACGCCACCGGAGCGCTCATTGGAACCCAACTGGTTCTGCCGGATGCGCCTGTCGGAGACACGGAACAGTTCGCGTTCGATGTCGTGAACACCGGCACAGCGAACGTCACCGTGAACAGCGCCATCGCAACCGGCGAGTACTACACGCTCTGCTGCGAGTCCGCGTTCCATCTGGCGCCATCGCAGACGGTGACCCTGACGCTCGCTTTCGCGCCGCTGGCCGCCGGCTATTCGAGCGGCTCGATCCAGATCGACGCGCTCACGATTTTCACGTTCGCGCGCGGCGATGCCGCTGCTTCGTTATTCGTCCAATCGGCCGCGGGCTCCACGCAAGCGCATGTGGATACGCCGACCGTCCTGACTTTCCCGGCCTCCTACAACGGCCAACTTTCGTGCATCCTGGTGAACAACGGCACGGGTCCGGTGACGGTCGGCAACATCGCGGTCCTCGGCGATTTCACGCTCGTGGCGGCGCCTTCGCTGCCGCTAGTCTTGCAGCCGGGACAGCAGGTCACATTCGCGCTGGCGGGTATTTACGGGGCAGCAACGACCGCCATAT
>NZ_CAJCHS010000368.1 GCF_903970205.1 Nevskia soli
GCCGGTGACGGTGAAGCGCGGCGGAACGGCCGAGCTGAAGCTCACCGCTACGCTGAACGAGGGCTTTCACGCCAATAGCCACACGCCCAACGACGAGAACCTGATTCCGCTGAAGCTCACCTGGGATCCCGGACCGCTCACCGCCAGGGACATCGTCTATCCGAAACCCCAGATGGAGAAGTACGCGTTCTCGGAAACGAAACTAAGCGTCGTTACCGGAACCTTCGATCTTACGACTAAGTTCACCGCGTCTCCCGATGCGAAACCCGGCCAGAGCACGATGGTCGGCAAGGTTCGTTACCAGGCCTGCAATGATCGCGCCTGTTTCGCGCCTAAGACGGTAGAAGTCAAGCTGCCCGTAACGGTCCAGTAACTACACGGCGGCTTTGCGAGCCTGCGCCGCGTCGTAGCTCTCGCCATAGATTGACGGCACTTTGGCGCCCATCGGCCGCAGATACATCGACAGTTGCCCGCGGTGGTGGACCGAGTGCTGCTGGACGAAGTTGAGGAACATAACGGCCGGCAACTGGAACATCCCACGGAAGTCGACGATCTTAGCTAAGTGCTCGTTCGAAAGTTGGCTCAGCTTTTCGATTCGCTGGTCGAAATTTTCGGTGTACCAGCGATTCAGATCGTCCGGGGTTTTGACCGTGTCCGGGCGCGGCCGCGGTGTGAACTCGAACTCGCCCGCCGCCACCGCATCCATGAATCGCATTTCCGTGGCGGCGATGTGCCAAGCCAGTTCCAATGCGGTTTTCGAGATCTCGTCGGGCCGATAGTCGGACTTATCAGGAGGAATCGCCGCGATAACGGTCTTGGTGATGCGATGCTCATTCTTGAATCCGGGAAGAAAAACAGTGTGAAGCAGGAAACCTGCCTGATCGGGTTGCAGCGGGGGCATGTGGACAGGATATCTCGACGCGATGTCGCTACTGAATCAGAGCTGCGGGCGTTAGCTCGGGGATCAGGACTAACAGATCGTACCCGTAAACGACGCGCTGCCAATCGGCATCCAAATTCAATTGCCCGAATCTCAGGCCGCGCAAATCGAATAGCGTCCAGGACTCGGCCTTCTTGGCGTCGATGGCCGGTTTCAGCCACTTATAGTCGTCGTCTTGAACCATATCGAACGGTTCAAACTTCAACGGGCGATCATACCCGCTATACACTGCGTGTGTGCCCTTGATGCCCAGAACCAAAATATGCAAAGAGCCTTTGCCCTGCCCGTCAGCGAACTCCGCGATGAAGTTACCTAGATCGCGCTGGTGCAATGGATTGACGCCCTTGTAAAGATGCCAATCACCGAACTTGAATAAGATACGTTTGGATTGATTGTCGCCGCCGGCCATGTTGTAGTAAGTGAGGAAATTATGCTTCATCAGAAGGCCACGGCTTGCATTCGAATCGCTGGGATGGGTACCCTGCTCCAGGTAGATTGTGCGGCTCGTAGTTAGTTCATGAAATGCGACTTTGGTTGCCGGCGTACCGTCTTTGTTGATCGCGGCCGACGCACCCTGGATGTCAGAGTCGGGTACTGAGACCAGGAATAGCTTGGAGGGATCGCCGGTCTTACGCGCTTCTTCGACGTCGGCGCGTTCGAGTGCCTGCAGATGCAAAATCGCCCCGCGCGCAGCGGGGCCGGGGTTTGCGGCGAGCATCCGCGCTAAGATCCAACCTGCCGAACCCATAAATTCCTGATCCAGTCCCCAGATTTCGAAGTTACTGCGTTTAGAGATAGCGGCACAATGAGCGGCTAGATCATTCTCGTCTTTGATGTTCAGGAACGCGGCACTGTCCGGATATTTCTTCTGAAGCTCCGCCATTGTCTGAATACGATTCGATGTCTTAAGCGATTCCTGAACGAAGCGCGCAACCGCGGGACTCGCCTCGAACGCCATGGCGGAGAGACCGCCCGATGCCATGGCATCGCAGACAGCGGCGCCAAAGCGAGGAATCTCGCGAGTAAGATGATCCTCGCCGAGTAGAACATAATCGGCCTGCGAAATTGCGGTTTGAAGAATGGCTGCACCGGGACCGGTCATCCTCCCGCCCTCGATACTCAGCGCGTAAGAAGCCTTTGCGAGGCTACCCTCAAGCGTGGGCTTTGGCGCGGGGGTTTGCGCAAAAACCGACATAGCAGACAAAGCTGAGATCAGGGAACATGGTACGGCTCGCATTAGCAAGATCGTATATGAACGCCGGACGCGAAAAGTTCCGAGCCAACGGAATGCGTCCTTTGGCGGGCTGAAGCTCTATACGGCGACGTCTACGTAATCGACCGAAGCATGTGGGTCCGGAATCGGCTCACCGATTTCGCGCATAGCTTCGAAGTGCGCATTCAGCGCGTCTTGGAAATTCAGGCGAACTTCTTGCGGCGTATCGCAACAGCCACGCATCCCGCAACATCAGGCGAATAAGCGGAGTAACCTGTGCCTGTCTGCTCGATGATGACCGGATAACGTCTCGCGCTCATTTCAACCCCGCGAATGCGATGCGAATGCAAGGCCTCACTGCGATCCAGTCCCGATCCGTAATAAATATGTCTCGCTCGCAATCACACCGCTGGCCGGAGCTGAGCGACGCAACTGTGAACTGCTCAGATCTTCATCGGACCAGGAGCCCGACCAATCAATCTTCGAGTTAGCACTCAAAGCGGCGAGTCGCTCGGCCAGCGCCGTCAACTCGGCAGTTGCTCCGGGTGGAAGGCGACGGAAAGTCTCTGACAGCGAGGTTTCTCGCGCATCGAGTTGCATTTCTTGACTTCGTAATCAGTACACGGGTAACGAGTGCGTCGGGAGACAATAAGCAGGTAGCGAGTGCCTAAGAAAGCAACCAAGCGGAAACCCTCCCGCACCCGGCGATCAAGTCCGATCCAGGCCGTCGACTCCTGGTTCAAGAGCCGCGGATGGACTTCGTTCGCCTTCCAACGCGAAGTCTGGGACGCATATCGCCGCGGCGAGAGCGGATTGATCCACGCCGTTCCCGTCCGCCAGGTTTCCTCGGCGACAGCGACCGCGTCCTTGATCCGAATCGTATAGATGCCTGCATGTCCCTTTACAAACACCTGTCGCCATTCTTCGTAGCCCTCTTTATACTCTGGAAGTTCGCGATTGGTAGCAATACGTCGAACAGCACTTGCATCAATGGCTTTGCGGGAAAAAGGCATGTGAGGGACGTACTGTGGCACATCCTCTCCCGCACAACTCTTCCAAGTCAGGTTGTCTACCCCGATATGCGCGATCAAACCGACCTTGGGTGACCTCTCTACCTTGACTACGACGAATTTAGAGCGCTCTCCGCCACCGCGAGTCTCGTATTCCCATATGTCACCCACCCGGTACGTGGGGTCAGCGGTAGCTTGCACCTGGGTATCACCGTTCGGCACTACTCCAATTTGACCCCCCGATTTGACATTAAGCAGAACAAGCGCGCGCTCTATTCCTCGACCTGCTTCTTCCGACTGAAAGTGCCGCAATCAACTTGCTGAACGGAGCCGGGCGTAACGGCGTCTAACGCGGCTACGATCAAGGGCGCGTTGCTCTTGAGGATATCCCGGTCGATCGTGGAGAGAACCAACACTGCAATACGCCGTCCCGTGAAGTTCTGCTCATAGGACAGTGTCTGGTCGCCGGTGACTAAGGCTTCGAAACCCGCTTGTTCAGCCGCATCGAGAAGCTCGCCGTTCTTCATCCCGGCCCAACCCATATAGCTGACCGTAAAAGCCTCATGGCTGCCGAGCCTCTGCCGCAACCGATGCGGAAGGTTTTCATCAAGCAACACCCTCACGGGGTGGGCTGAGCGCGCCGCGTGTGAGCAAACTCAATGAGCCGCTGAATTTGCGGAATGGAAAGCCCCGGATAGTCCTCGTGAATGTCGTCCAGCGTGCCGCCCGCGTCGTAACTGTTGATGATCGCATCAGGCAGAATACGCGTACCGCGCACGATCGGCCGTCCCGATACTTTGCCGGGTACTTGTTCGATCAATTCGCATTGAGTCCAGTCAATCTCCGCGGCTACATTTATACGTGCCATGATCGGTACTCCTCTCTTTAGATTATCGTGAACAGACATTTCACATTTCGCGGAAAGGATCTGTCGACCACGCCCTCGCGAGACAATTAAAGTAAGCAGCATCGTGCCGAAGATAGCAACCAAGCCGAAACCCTCCCGCACCCGGCGACCGACGCCTATCCAGGCAGTCGAATCCTGGTTCAAAAGCCGCGGGTGGACTTCGTTCGCCTTCCAACGCGAAGTCTGGGACGCATACCGGCGCGGCGAGAGCGGATTGATCCA
>NZ_CAJCHS010000369.1 GCF_903970205.1 Nevskia soli
TACTCCTGCCCACTTACAACAATTGAAAATTCCGGAGTCACGTGACTCCGGCCTCATTGAAGCTTACCGGAGTCAACTCCATAGGACGCAAAGCGCTTGAATTCCGGAGTCACGTGACTCCGGCCTCATTGAAGCCATCCACCTTGAGTAGGTGCGGAGATAAGTGAACTCAATTCCGGAGTCACGTGACTCCGGCCTCATTGAAGCGTAAGATGCTGCGTGACGAGCCGGGTGTGGTGACGATAATTCCGGAGTCACGTGACTCCGGCCTCATTGAAGCAACGTACAGTTGTGCCTGAATATCTATCCATACCGAAAATTCCGGAGTCACGTGACTCCGGCCTCATTGAAGCCATGAATCGACAAGATTATTCAGGCTTGTCAGGCAAAATTCCGGAGTCACGTGACTCCGGCCTCATTGAAGCGAGAGAGGGCAGACGCGCCTACCGTGTCTGCCCGGGCAATTCCGGAGTCACGTGACTCCGGCCTCATTGAAGCTATGATGCCGGATTCCAAAAGCGCATCAGTCTGCAAAATTCCGGAGTCACGTGACTCCGGCCTCATTGAAGCATCTGCATCGGTGGATCTCCCGGCATCGGATCGTTGAAATTCCGGAGTCACGTGACTCCGGCCTCATTGAAGCGGGACAAATTCAGTCCCGCAATTCCTGCAAGTGTACAATTCCGGAGTCACGTGACTCCGGCCTCATTGAAGGTTAATGCACCCCGGCGAGTTACATACTTTTTCCCTCCGATCGGTCCGGTCGCACCTTTTTCAACTAAATTCCACGCTCAAAACAAACAACTTACCCGCAAATCCTCCACCAATTTCCTGGAAATTCACCTCGCCGTGCC
Organism: Nevskia soli; assembly: GCF_903970205.1. Classification (GTDB taxonomy): domain Bacteria; phylum Acidobacteriota; class Terriglobia; order Bryobacterales; family Bryobacteraceae; genus Bog-113. The sequence continues at coordinate 855 of NZ_CAJCHS010000369.1, forward strand.
CTATCCTAAACCAAAAGGAGCCACCGAGCCCAAAAAATGAGCAACCAACCCAGCAACGGTAGCGCAAGCGCAACACCGCACAAACCATAAAAAACAACGGAACGAACCTGGAGAGTACAACAAAACAAACGACTTACCGATTTAAAACGAACCCGGCGAACCCAGTTTTGAACCCCGGAAACCCAATTTTGATCCCGCCAAACCCCAAATCGATCCCGGCCGAACCCAACAAATCCGCCCGCCCAAGCGCCCTAGCCGTTCCTACAGGCGTCCTTCCCCAAATACAGGCATCATAGTAGAAGATCGTAGAAGATCATGGAAAAAAAGTCCGCCAAATCCGTAAACCTGAAAGCCCTGCTACCCGAGGTCTGGGCGCTCATGCGTCCCCGCCGCGGCTTGCTCGCGCTCGGCGGCCTGCTCATGGTCATCAACCGCGTCTGCGGCCTCGCGCTCCCCCTCAGCACCAAATACCTGATCGACAACGTGATCCGCCAGGGCCAGATGCACCTGCTCGTCCCCCTGGTGCTCGCCGTCGCCGGGGCCACCATCATCCAGGGCGTGACCTCGTTTTCGCTCACCCAACTCCTCTCCAAGGCCGGCCAACGCCTCATCACCGAGATGCGCATGAAGGTACAGGAGCACATCGGCCGCCTCCCCATCCGCTTCTATGACGCCAACAAAACCGGCACCCTCGTCTCGCGCATCATGAGCGACGTCGAAGGGATTCGCAACCTCATGGGCACCGGACTCGTCGAGCTCGGCGGCGGCCTTCTCACCGCGGTTCTCTCGCTCTTCCTGCTCTTCCGCGTCAGCGCGCTCATGACGTCGGTCACGCTGGCCGTTCTGCTCATTTTCGGAGCCGTCCTGCAGCGCGCGTTCAAGACCGTGCGCCCCATCTTCCGTGAGCGCGGCAAGATCAACGCCGCCGTCACCGGACGTCTCACCGAAACCCTCGGCGGTGTGCGCGTCATCAAGGGCTATCACGCGGAAGCGCGCGAGGCCGCCGTGTTTGCCGCCGGCGCGCAGAAAATCCTCGCCAATGTCTTCCAGTCCCTCACCACCATCTCGCTGATGACCCTCGCGTCCACCGTGTTGATGGGCCTCGTCGGCGCGCTGGTGATGTTCCTCGGCGCGCACCAGATTGCCGCGCATCGCATCACCGTCGGCGATTTCGTCCTGTTCACTTCCCTGCTCGCCTTCATGGTTGCGCCCGTCGTTCAGGTCGTGAATATCGGAACCCAGATCTCCGAAGCCCTAGCCGGCCTGGAACGCACCAAAGAGATTCTCAGCGAACGCCCCGAGGACGAGGACCCCAAGCGCGTCCGCGATCTCCCTTCGATCACCGGCGACGTCCAGTTCGATCACGTGAACTTCTCGTATGAGCCCGGCAAGCCCGTCCTGCACGATGTCTCCTTTGACGCCCGCCCCGGCACCGTAACGGCCTTAGTCGGTTCTTCCGGATCGGGTAAGTCGACCACCATCGGCCTGATCACCGCCTTCCAGGAGCCGGACTCCGGAATCGTCTGGGTAGATGGCGTCGACTTATCGACCGTGAAGTTATCCAGTTACCGCGAACAGTTAGGAGTAGTTCTACAGGAATCCTTCTTATTCGACGGAACCATCCGCGAGAATGTAGGCTTCTCGCGCCCCGAGGCGACCGAGCAGCAGATCATGGAAGCCTGCCGCATCGCCCGCGTAGACGAATTCGCCCTCGGATTCCCCGAAGGGTTCGACACGATCGTAGGAGAGCGCGGCGTCAAGCTAAGCGGAGGACAAAAGCAGCGCGTCTCGATAGCCCGCGCGATCCTGGCCGATCCCCGCATTCTCATCCTCGACGAAGCGACCTCCAGCCTGGATTCCGAATCGGAAGCGAAGATTCAGGAGGGCCTATCCTACCTGATGCAAGGCCGCACGACCTTCGTAATCGCCCACCGCCTCTCCACCATCCGCCGAGCCGACCAAATCCTGGTCATGGAAGGCGGCCGCATCATCGAACGAGGAACCCACGGCGAACTCTACGCGCTAGGCGGACGCTACTACGACCTATACACCCGCCAGCATGGGTTAGAAACCAACCTATTCCTGGCCCCAGGCGAAGGCGACGTCGTCGAGGAACTATCGCGCTGATACGGACCGTTTTGGCGCGACTAGGGCATAGCTGCCGTTAACCAGTTCCTTAACTTCACTCCAGTCCACCTTGCCGGTATCTAATCGAAGGCCGACCCAGCCCCGCGGCCCAATATAGGCCGGTAAATAGAACGTATCCGGGTTCGCCGCGACTAACGCTGCATTATCCCCGGGCAGCACCTTGCAACAAACGGAAACAATCCCGTCGCCGTGATGATTATTCAGATAGTAAGCAAAGGTCCTCTTCCGGACAAGAAAGGCTATATGTTCTCCGGATGGTTGAGCCGCAGCCTCCGGCAGTTCGAGGCAGATCTGCTTCACTCGGTAGCTCTTATCCGTGTTCATCTGTGTTCATCCGTGGCTAATTGCCTTTGACTTACGGCAGCACCCCAACCTCGATCCTCGAATCCGAATAAACCCGCTCAATAGCCTTCTTAAAGTCCGTACTCTTCGCATTAGCAATATCGCCGAACACCTGCGGATTCCGATCCGTCAACGGAAACCAGGAGCTCTGCACCTGCACCATGATCCGATGCCCGCGCCGGAAGGAATGCAATATATCGGGCATCGGATAATTGACCCAATCCGGAACGCCGGGCTGGAACGCGGCCGGATGCTCGAAGCTCTTTCGGAACTTACCCCGGAACGGCTCCCCGCGAACTAACTGCTGATAGCCGCCCATATGAACGCCTGTCGGATTGGGCTCCGGGTCGGGATAGTCGGAAGGATAAACGTCAATGAGCTTCGCATCAAAGTCGGAATCGGTACCCGAGGTAGAAACATGCAGCTTGATATTGATCGGACCCGCGAACACGACATCGTGATCCAACGGTTCAGTCTCGAACACTAATACATCCGGACGCCGCGCGGCAAAGCGCTGGTCCGCGTCCATATAGTCCTGCGGCACTTCGATGTCCGTGTGCTCCGTAAACGGCACCGGCTTATTCGGATCGCTCAGATACTCGCTGTAAGTATCCGCGGCCGAAGTAGCGGCACCACTAAGACGTCCCCCGGGAGTCAAGTAGAAAGTCTGCGGCGCGACGTTCGCCGGAGGCCAGGAATCGAACTTCATCCACTGGTCCGTCCCGGTCTCGAACATATAAGCCTTAGGAAGCTTGTTGTCGCCCTTACCTTTCAGCTTCTGCTCGAAAAACGGAAATTGAATCTCATCGCGAAAGAATTCGGAGGTATTTGCATTGAAGTTAACCACGCCGAGCTTGCTGCCATCGCTGCGCGCCCATCCGCCGTGTACCCACGGCCCCATCACGATGCGATTCTCCGTATCCGGACTGCGCTCGTTCACCGTCTCGAACAAAGTCAGCGGACCTTGCAGGTCCTCCGCATCGAACCACCCTCCCACCGTCAACAGGGAAGGCCCGATGTGATGAATATGCGGCGCAACCGCGCGATCCTTCCACCACTGGTCGTAAGTCGAATGCTCCACCTGATCCGTCCAGTAATGGTTCTTCCGCTTCAGATAGCGCTCGTCGCCGTTTACCAGCGAGCCCATGCGCAGATAGAAGTCATACCCGTCTTCGGTGCCGAACTGAAATCGCTCTTCGCCCTTACCCGGCGGCTCCGGCTCCGCCCGGACTTTGAAGAACACGTAGAACCCGAAGTTCGCCGCCAGCATGAAGCAGCCGTTGTGATAGGCGTCGTCATTCATGTAGAGGTCCATCATCGGCGCTTGCGGAGACGCCGCCACCAGCGCCGGATGCGCGTTCAAACTGCTGGCAATCGTATAGAAACCGGGATACGAAATGCCGTAAATCCCGGCCCTCCCGTTGTTATTCGGGATGTTCTTCAGCAGCCAGTCGAGCGTGTCGGAAGTGTCGGTGGACTCATCCACTTGTTTCGGCCCGGCGGGATGGTCGATGGCCGGCGTCATTTCCACAAAGCTCCCTTCCGAAAGGTATCGTCCGCGAACGTCCTGCCGCACGAAGATATAACCCTCGCGCGCAAACTTCTCCGAGGGCCCGAGCGTGGCCGGGTAGTTGTCGACGCCGTACGGACCCACCGCGTACGGCGTGCGGTTCAACAGAAACGGATACGGCTTCGAAGCGTCTTTCGGGACGAAAACCTGGGTAAACAACTTCACCCCGTCACGCATCGGAATATTAAATTCGTACTTCGTGTAATGAGCCTTGATGAAGTCGGCCAGAGATTCGGCACGAAGTTCCATGGCGGCTGCTAGGACTGCACAGAGTTGGATAACGAGGCGGAGGCGCACGATTTTTATTATGCGCTGCCAGTAGACTCAGCCCGTTACCGAGCCGCGAGGGCGACCGAGCGGTTAGTACTGCGAGTCATCGCAGACTACCACGGGCTGCTAGAATACGGTTGCATATGCAAGTGTTGCAGGCGGGACGGCACAAGCTGATCCTGCTTGAGCTGGAAGCGGAGATGGTTTCTGAGGTCGCGCGTCAGGCGGGCTTCGAAAGCCGCGTGCGCGAAAGCGAGCGCTCCATTCAGATTGATTTGACGGTGGCGAACCACCAGGCCCCCCTGCTCCTATTCGACGCCGCGGATCCCGCCAACCTGGGCTGGTTCTCGCGCTGCCAGTTTTATATCGATGGGCGCACCGGCGGAGTGATGCAAACGCCGATCTCCGTGAGCAACAAACGCGACCGCGCCGGCAGGAACCAGACGCATTCCGTCCGTCTGCGCATCTCAAAGGAACTCCCGGTCACCTTCCGCCTTCCCGGGAAGCAGCCGATCACGGAGCAGGTGTTTTACGCGCTGTTCCAGAATTTCCTGAATGCCTTGATGAAGACCGGCGTTGCGGTGTGCGGCGGCGATATCGTCCAGCCGTTGGCCGGGCGCGGTGAAGGCATCGGTCCTCGTAACTAAAAACCGGAACGAAGGTCAGACAAATCAATACATCATTTGGTTCGTCTTTTTAGACAATCAAATAAAAGCTATGAACAATCGAACGCGGTTCGCCCTAGGCGTTTTTGCGATCCTTCTTCCGGCCCTTGGTCCGACAGCGTGGGCGCAGACGGCGCCGACGCCGGAACCCGCTCCCGGCGGCGCCGCCAACATCTTCTACGGCGCGCTCGTGCCCGGCGGCGATCCCAATGCTCCCGTGCTGCTCTACGTCCACGGTCTCGGAACCAACGCGACATTCTGGTTCACCGGTTCCAACGACATGTACCAGGACGCCTACACCGCCGGATATCGTACGGTCTTTGTCAGCCTGAGCGCGGACAACTCGGACAACACCGCGACGATTGCGGATAACGCGGCGATGCTGCAGCAGTTATTGCCTCAGATTCTGACTTATGAAAATGTCAGCACTGTTTATCTGATCTGCCATTCGAAGGGCGGCCTGGACGCGGAAGACGCGATGCTTACCAGCGCGTCGTTTATGTCGTCAGTGAAAATGGTGTTCACCCTGGCTACTCCGAACCAGGGAGCGGAACTGGCCGACTGGGCCTATGGCGCCGGTAAGTCCGAGGCCAAGAAGCTAGGTCTACTCTCCCCCGGTATGGCGAACCTGAGAACCAGCGTCGTCCATCGCCTGCGCAAGAAGATGGACCCGGTCTTCGAGACCGCCGGCATTCCGTTCTATACCCTGGAAGGTACCGATTACAGCGCCGAACACAACCTGATCTATGACTATACGGGCAGAGTTCTAGCGGGATTAGTGAGCGGCCCCAACGATGGGCTGGTAGCCGAAAGTGAAGTTCCCCTCCCCACGACTTACTCGCTCGATATGGGTCAAGTCGCGGTCGATCATAACTATGTCGGCCACGGTACTCCCGCTTGGCCGTTTATCGCGGACTACTTACCCGCGCCTTAGTGCGTTAACTGTAGCTCCGCCCCGCTCGCGGACTGGACGGCATTCTCTACTTCTGTCCGGTAAGCTTGTAGCAGTTCCGGTGTCGTCGCCTCGAACCGCATCACTAGAACCGGCTGCGTATTCGACGCGCGTACCAGCCCCCAGCCTTCCGGGAAGTTGATGCGGGCGCCATCCACGTCCAACGTTTCATAGAGCGGTGCGAAATGGTTCCGCACCTTCCTGACTACTTCGAATTTAGTCTCGTCGGAACACTCGATCCTTAGTTCCGGAGTGCTCACTGTCTTCGGTAACCCAGCTAACTGATAGGAAAGCGGCCCCCCCGATCGCGCCACAATCTCAATCAGCCGGCACGCGGCGTAGAGCGCGTCATCGAACCCGTAGTAGCGGTCACCGAAGAACATGTGGCCGCTCATCTCACCCGCTAACTCGGCATGCTCTTCCTTCATCTTGGCCTTGATGAGCGAGTGCCCGGTCTTCCACATGATGGCGTTCCCGCCGTGCTTGCGAATGTCGTCGTACATGCACTGCGAGCACTTGACCTCTCCGATTACCGCGGCCCCCGGCTTACGCGACAGGATCTCGCGGGCATAGATGATCATGAGCTGGTCGCCATACACCACGTTGCCGAGCTCATCCACCGCGCCAATGCGATCCGAATCGCCATCGAACGCAATCCCCAAAGGAGCCTTGTGTTCCCCAACCGCATCGATCAAATGGCGCAGGTTCGCCGGCACGGTCGGGTCGGGATGATGGTTCGGAAACCGGCCGTCCATCTCGAAGAACAACTCCACCGGATCGATGTTGAGCTTCTCCGCCAGCCGGTGCATCACCGGTCCAGCCGTCCCGTTCCCGGCATCGAACACCACCTTGATCCGCCGCTTCAGGTCGAACTGCGCCGCGATCTCATCCACGTACGGCGCCACGATATCGATCGGACGCACGCTCCCCTCGCCCGTCTCAAAGTCCTGAGCGTCGATCAACTCGCGCAGATGCTGGATCTCCTCCCCGTGGATCGTCGATCCCTCGGCCATGATCTTGAATCCGTTGTAGTCCGCCGGATTATGGCTGCCGGTAATCATCACCCCGCCATCCAGCTTCAAATGGAACACCGAGTAGTAAAGCAGCGGGGTCGGAACCACGCCAAGATCCGAGATCTCGAGTCCGGTCGATAGCAGCCCCTTGAGCAGTGCACGATGCAAACGCGGCGAGCTCAGCCGGCAGTCGCGTCCGATAGAAAACCGCGCAGCCCCGCGCCGTTTCAACGCCGTGCCAATCGCCCGGCCGAGGTCTGTAATGCCGTCGTCAAGCAGCTCGGAATCGGCAATGCCGCGAATGTCGTACTCGCGGAAAATGGTTGGTTTCAACATCAATACCGCAGTATAGCTACGGCGCCGAAATTGGCCGGAGCGCACAAAGCGGATCGCCGATCATCACGTTCTGCCAGCTGATCGCCGGAACCGACAGATAAAAGCTCTCCGCCAAATTGCGCCCGTCGATGTAAGCCGGGATCAGGATGTCGGGCCGGGGATTCAACTCCAGATAGGGCTCATAAACGTGGCCCGTAACGCCGGTAACTCCTTCGTGAATCTCATCGGCGGACATGTCCTGCGGGGACCCCGAGAACCACGTTGCGGTGTCCTTCCAGTTCCCCAGCGTCCACGTCGCGGGCGGCCGCAAGAAGGTTCGCGCGTTGGTTGAGACGAACTCGGTCATGATCGCGCCCGGCAGCCACTTAAAGCCCAGCAGTCGCCGGTGCCGGTCCGGATCGTTGAAGCCCCACGACGCGTAGGCGATCACGTCCGTCTGGTCATAAAGCACCTTCGCGCTGTCATCCAGGACCAGGCGATCCAAAGGAACACGCTTCGCCGCCAGCCTTAACCAGGAGTTGCCCGGCGTGTTCTCGTCAGCCCGCACATCGATCACGACCTTGCCTCGATTCTTGGCGGCCAGCGCGTTCTCAATGGACCGCGCCACGTCCGCAAAGTCGTAGCCCGCGAGCCGCGTGACCATGTAGATCGGCACGTCCGGGTGCCTGAATACCGTGCCCCACTTCGCGAAATACGGATTCCGATACGGACCTTCATACGGGATCAGCGCGCCGTGCAGCCGCCCATACAGCGCGGCGAGTTCGGAATCGACCGCCGCCTGCGTCGTGTGCGCCGCATCGCCCGAACCGGCGATCTTCAGCGGCACATGCAAGGTCGTCACGATGTAGAGCACCTGCTCCGTCAGCTTCTGCGCACTCAGGCATGCGGTAATCGGTTGCTCCACGCCATGGATGTACACGTCTCGTGAGATCTCCTCGTCCGTGGTCACATCCAGCCGGCACAGATGATCGGCCGGAATGGCGCGCGCCCGCAGATAGGTGTCGCCGATGCGCATCGAATCCGCCGAGCGGCGATTCACGACCACCAGCACACAGTCTGCAGGGCGAACGTCCCGCGTCGCGGCGTTGTTGAGAAGAGCGCTCGCGAGAGTCCATAACAACAGACAGGCGGCGAAACGCCCATACTTGGTATAATCCAAGCTCGATAGCAGGGCGCCGAGCTCGTGCATTAATCGGTCTTTTTGTATGGATTTCGACCAGCTCCACACGTTTCTAGAGATTGTACGTTTAAAGAGCTTCTCGAAAGCGGCGCAGACCTGCTTTCGCACGCAACCCGCGATCAGCGCGCAGATTCGCCAGATCGAACAGGAGCTGAAAACCGATCTCTTCGAGAGATTCGGCAGCCGCATCTCGCTCACCACCGCGGGGCGGATTTTTGCGGACTACGCCGAACAGATGATGGACCTGCGGCGCCGGGCGCAAGACGCCATCGACGAACTCGAAATCGTCCCCCGTGGAGAGCTGGTGATTGCCGCCAATGAGGCCATTTGCATGTACATGCTGCCGGGCGTCTTCTCCGAATATAAGAAGCTGTTTCCGGCCGTGCAACTGCAAGTGAACCGTTCGTATGGCTCGCGCGTGGTGGAGGCTGTCATGGAAAACGTCGCCGACTTCGGCCTGCGCCAAATCCCGGTGAATGAGAAGCGCGTCGAAGTCTGCGAGGTCTTCACCGACGAAGTGCGCGCGGTAGTGCCGGCGGACCATCCGCTCGCGGACAAATCCGTTGTAACGTGCGACGATATCCTGCCTTTCCAGTTGCTGTTGCCGCAGTCCGGCAACACGCGCGCACGCATCGATGAATGGCTGGAACCGGTGCAGAACCAGCTGAAAATTTCCATGGAGCTGGATTCCACCGAGATGATGAAGCGCTTCGTGGTGGCCGGTCTCGGCATCTCGTTTTTGGCAACCGTGAACTGCCGTGAAGAGCTTGAAGCGGGAACCGTTAAGACGATCCCGATTGCCCCGGTTCCTATGATCCGCACCACCGCGCTGATCTATCGCAAAGACAAAACACTTTCGAAAGCCGCGCAGGGTTTCATCGACGTGACGCTCGCTCACTTCGGAGCGACGATGCGGACCGCGGCGTCGGCGGACGACCGTCTCAAGCCCGTTCGTAGAGTGTAACCGTGCCCGCCAAACCACTCACTTGTCCCGGCTGCCGGGAAACGCTGGATCACGATGCGCGGCGCTGCCCGAACTGCGGCGCCCGCGTCATGCGCATGGAATCCGGGATCCTGAAGACCTCCGCGGTGCTCATTGCGTCGGACGAGATGCATGCGGTCTTCCCGTCGCTGCGGGATGTGCCTGAACCCATGCGGCGGCGGGTGGTGGAATCCACAACCGGCCGCAACTCGGGCACGATTCTGATTGCCGACCGGCGCGGCAAACTGGAGCTGGAGCGAGCGGCTCGCTTGGAGCGCGTTCCCAACCCAGCCGAACCGCCGGACGATGGTTCGAACTCCGGATGGCGTCGCTGGTGGCCGGCGATGGTAGCCCTTGCCGTAAGCGGCGCCGGCGCGGCGCTCGCGTTCCTGGTGCATTGGTAGCCCGTTATGGATGGAGTCATCACCGATCTTGAATCGGACATTGCGGGCGAGTGCGTGGTCGTCGATATTGATGGGCACACCCTGCGTCTCACCACTCCTCTTGCATTCGCCCTGCGCGCCTGCGTTAAAGTCGAATTCGGCAATCAGATGTGGGCCGGCGAAATCTATGGCTGTGAGCCGGGGGCGGGTGAATTTGCAGTCGAGGTCCAAGGCTTGATCCGTCTGGCCGATCTGGCCGCGGTCGATCGCATGTCGAGTCGTTTCCGCCAGGTGAAAAATACCGCAGGTCAACGAAGGGAAAGCTCAAAAGAAATTGCATGAAGGCTTTAGCCACAGACAAGCGCGCAATGGTGTTCGGAGCGTTCGGCCAACTCGGGGTCGAGATTGCAAGGGTGCTGCAGGAGCGCGGCTTTGAGACGCGGCTGCACGATAAGGCCGATGTCGATATCTCGGATACGCGTAAAGTCGACCAGACGATCAGCGAGTTCGACCCGTCCATGGTTTTCAACTGCGCCGCGTACAACCAGGTGGATGTTTCAGAATCGGAACCGCTGCAGGCCATTATCGCCAACGGTCTCGGCGTGAGGAACCTGGCGATCTCCTGCCGTCAGAACGACGCGCTGCTGGTGCATTTCTCGACCGACTATGTCTTCGACGGAACTGCCAACCGCCCTTACACGGAAGAAGACACGCCGCATCCGCTTGGCGCTTACGCGGTGTCGAAGTATGCCGGCGAGTTATACGCGAAGGCTTACCTCGACCGCGTGCTGATTGTTCGGACCTCCGGTGTATTTGGTCCCGCGGGAGTTAAAACGAATCGCGGCAACTTCATCGAACTCATGCTGCGCCTGGAACACGGCAAGCAGAACATACGCGTGATCGAGGATCACGTGGCATCTCCGACTTACTCACCGCTTTTGGCCGAGAAGTCAATCGAGTTAGCGGTACGCGGAGAAATTGGGGTGTTCCACATCGGCGGCGGGACGCCCATCTCCTGGTACGACTATGCGCGCCTAATCTTTGAGGTTGCCGGACTGCAGCCCTCGATTACCGCGACGACATCGCGCGAATACCGCACCGCGGCGCGACGGCCCCGGTACTCGGCTTTGGCGAACGTTCGCATGGAAGCGCTGGGAATTGAGCCCATGCCGCCGCTCCGAATCGCGGTTGAGCACTATCTGGAACATCGCAAGAACTACTTACTGTGAATAAGGACGGGTTAGTCGAGTTCCTGAGTAGCCAAAGGTTAGGTGTGCTAGGAACCATAGCTCCGGACGGCTCCCCTCAATCGGCGCTGGTCGGCATTGCAGTTACGGATCGGCTGGAGATTGTTTTCGATACACTCAGGACTACGCGTAAGTATCGAAATCTGATGACTAACCCGGCGGCGTCATTAGTTGCCGGTTGGTCGGGAGAAATCACATTACAGTATGAAGGCGAAGCGCGCGAGCCGGTCGGCGCGGAACTCGCGGCGTATCAGGCGATTTACTTTGAAACGTGGCCGGAATGCCGCGCCCACTTAGAGTGGCCCGAGATCACGCACTTTGTAGTTACTCCGAAGTGGGTACGTTACAGCGATTACGGGCAGAACCCGCCATTGATTCAAGAGTTTCGCTTCGAGTAGGCAATAAAGGATATGTCGTGCCGAGCCAACAGCGATGGAGCTGGCGCACCGGAAAAGAACCTTCGAATGGTCCTCGCAGCTCAACGGTGCGTTTCATTTCCTAGGGTGGCCACGGGCAATAGGTGTTTATCGGCGTTGTTCTGAAAACACCTGCCACCATTCTGAGCCGCGACGGTAACGGAGCTGGTGCTCCGGAAACGAACCTTCTCGAATGCTTTTGCCGCGAGAGAGCAGAATGCCCGGGCAGTAACCGCTCCGTCACCGTCGCGGCTCAGAATGCAGTACTTGCATCGACTCAAACACTGGTTTTCATCCCCCCCGGGGTGGCCGCAGGCCATCAGTAGTTTATCTGCGTTAAGCGCCGGCCAATACTTACTTTATAAGTCTTTCAACATTCTGCCAGAGTTCACGGACCGCGATACAGGACAGCGAATCTCTGGTCAGACTCACATGACTCTCAATCGCTGCGATCTCTGCAACTCCGGGCAATTCCATTGCAGCTACAACGAGGGCGGCTCAAGTAAATCGAGGGCGAGCAACAACTCTTGATCCAACTCTGACTAGTTGCCCTTTCGAATTTCGGCAATGGCCTGCTCGCGCGTGAGTCCTAACCACTCCATTGCCGCCAAGTCGAATGACTCCGATAGACCAGCTTACCGTGTCTTCGTTCACAACTGGGAAGGCAGCCTTGAACCCCACCAGGCCTTCACTAATGTCGCCCCTAAGATCAGCGCTCCGCCGGTTAGCGCCAAGTTACTCGGGCGCTCGTGCCAGACTAGCCACGTCCAGATTGGATTGAGTACGGGCTCTAGCAGTAATAGCAAAGACGCTTCGATCGCCGGGACATACTTCATCGCGTCCGTCATTAGGACGTAAGCGAGGCCGATCTGGAAGACTCCAAGGTAGACCAGCAGCACCCAATCGGTAATTCGGGCGGCAGGCAGCGGGAATACGAATGGCAGGCAGAAGATGCAGGCCAGCAGGTTGCCGAGAGTTGCGGCTTGCAACGCGCCGTCCTGATGGGAACCGCGCGCAAGCCAACGGAATCCAACGATCACAAATGACCAGGAAACGGCCGCGGCGCACGCTACCAGGTTGCCGAGCGCCGGGTTGGAGGCGGTCTCGACCGCGCGTTCATCGCCGGCGAAAAACAGCGCGAGGCCGATCGCGAGCGGGATCATCAGAAGGAAATCCGCACGGCTCGGGCGCTCGCGCAGCAGCACCGCGCTGAGGAAGACGATGAAGATCGGCGCGGTGTCCTGGATGAAGATCGCATTCGCGCTTGTGGTCAGCTTGTTGGCTACCACGAACGAGGCCAGCGTCACCGAATAGGCCATTGCCACCAGAAAAATGCGCAGGTTCCAGTTGCGGCGCGCGGCCGGGATCAAAAGGAGCAGCGCGGCCGTGGCGAAAGCGGACCGCAGGCAGGCGACTTGCGGGCCGGACATATGCACCGATTTGATGCCCACCCCTCCGGTGGAAAAAAGTGCGGCGGTGGCAAGCAATTTGCGCCGGCTGATGGCGAGACGATTCGGATTCATGGGAACATCGGAATTATCCGCTATCATTTTCTATACGAGTTTGGCCGCGGCCGCCGCTACATCGAGCCATTCTTCCGCAGCTCTGCCTGGAAAGTAACGTACTGGGCTTTGATCGTCTTCGCGCTTGCGTTCTGGATCTTCCTATTCTGGTTCAGCTACCATTTCAACCAGAGTTATACGGACTGATCGACGACTAGAGCCAGTTAGCGAG
>NZ_CAJCHS010000370.1 GCF_903970205.1 Nevskia soli
GCGAGCGCGAGCAAGGCGCCGCTAACCGCGGGGTCCCGCCGGAACCGCTCGGCGCCTTCGACCAGCCAGAGATCGAACTTATCTTCCCGGACGCCGACGTCGGAGGTGAGCTCGGTTTCGAACCCTTCCGGATCATCGACCAGGTAGCCGGGGTGAACGGCGAAGTAGCGGGCCAGCAGCAGCCGCGTGGTGTTGGTGAGATGCGGGCGCTGGCCGCTTTCGATCTGTGACAGGTACGACTGCGAGAGCTTCTTTTTGAGCTTCTTCTCGATATCGCGCGAGACTTCCTGCTGGGTCATGGCGCGGCCGAGATTCTGGAGGGCGCCTTCCATCTCGCGGAGGTAGCGAAGCTTTTCACCGAGCTTCATTGCAATCTGTGATAAGCATATTGCAAATTGCGATTGGAGTCAAGTGAAGGTTTGAGGTCAGTTTGGTTGCGATTTGGTGAATGCGGGATGGATTCAGGCGGCTTTCTGATGCTTCGCTTTTGGTTTCGGAGCGCGGGGGAGCGGTGGCGGGGCGGAATCCGGCAGCGGCGGCGAGTGTTTTTTACCAAACGAGATTTCGTTGGAACCTGCTGCAGCGGTTGGAGTTACGGGTTTGCGATCGACCGTTTTGTTACTGTTTTTGGGCGGTTCGTCGGGGGCGGGTCCGGCTGCTTGCGGGTCCGGGGAATTGGCTTGCTCGAGGGTGGCCACGGCGCTGAGCAGGCGCTGGTACCAGGCGATCGCGGGGCTCGATTTCTCGTCGAAGAGCTGTTTCCGGCCGCGCCGTTTCTGGAGTTTGTCGAGTTCGGCTTCGATGCGCGCGCAATTGCGAACGATGCGGCTTTCATAGCGGCTGATGAGGTCGATGCGGCGGAAGTCCTCACGATAGGCATTGACCTGGCGCTCCCAACCGGGTGGCCGCGAGGTGGTATTGCCGGCTTCGTCTTCGGGCTTGAAGCAGAACAGATCATTCTCGACGGAGCGGATGCGGTTGAGGCGCCAGGTCCCTTCAAAGAGGAATTGCGCGTAGGCGATTTCACGGGTGCCGACGGGGCGGATCTCGCGGAAGAAGTCCATACCCATCTGGGCATAGAAGGGGATCTCGTCGGCGCTGATGAAGAGATTGACACCAGTGAGGCCGTGCTTGAGGGCGTTGAAGGCGCGCGGTTTCAGGTTGGGTTTGCCGTCCGGAAGCAGAGCGGGAGCGCCGGCGAGTCCCGCGGGTGTGTCGGCGAATTCGGTGAGTAGACCGGTTTTGCGTTGGAAAGCGGTGGTAAGTGCCATGGTGGGAACTCTCTGTAAGTCGGATTTTCGAGGTGGTTCGACTTAGAGATAGCAGAGGGGATGGGTGGAGTTTGGGGTAATTCGGGGGTAAGTTGTTGAGGGGGTTTGGGATTTGGGTGGAGGAGGTTGGTGAATGGCCGGATAGGTTGGATTAAGTAAGCTCCTATCGTTCGGCTTGTGAGCGTTCAAACAGTCAGCCCCAGCGGTAGGGTTCCCGCTAACCCTTTCTCTTCCGGCGGGTGCTCTTTCAAAGCCGTTGCGGCTTAAGATTTCGCAGGTCCGGACGGTTTCTGTCGAGCGGCTCGGGAACTACTTCACGTAATAACTACTTCACGCCGAACGCGGCCCGATACTTCTCAGGCAACCGGATCGGCCGAAACCGGTCCTTACTCAGGTAAAGATGCATGGACTCCGCCGTGCAAATCTCGCGCCCATCCGACGCGCGGCGCATATCATAGCGAAACTTCAAGAGTTTCGATGTACTCTCGATCGCCTCGATCCGAATGGCAATCTCGTCATCGAAACGGGCGGGATACAGATAGCGGCAGGTCACTTCCACGACGGCGATCACGACGCCGTCCACGGCCTCCATGTGACGGTAATCGAAGCCAATCTCGCGGCACCAATCGACGCGCGCCACCTCCATCCAGACCAGGTAGTTCGCGTGATAAACGACGCCCATCTGATCGGTTTCCGCGTAGCGCACGCGCACGCGCGTTTCGAACTCCGGCATCAAAAAAGTGTAACGCAATGAGCGGGATAGCCCGTCTGCTACACTTGGCCCCGTCCATGCAAGTACACGTCCTTTTCTTCGGTCAACTGAAGGACGCGACCGGGTTCGCGGCCCATGATTTCGAGGCATCGGAAGCGGCTTCGCTCGGTTCGATCTGGGATGATTTCGCGGCGCGTTTTCCTCGTCTGGAAGCGCATCGGCCGCACGTGCGCGCCGCGCGGAATCACGAGTTCGCGGCGTTCGAGACGCGGGTGGAACCGGGCGATGAGATCGCTTTCCTGCCGCCGGTCAGCGGCGGCTCGGACGTTCTCGTTTCGCTAACAAGGGATCCTATCGACGCGCGCGCGCTGGTGCGTCTGGTGCAACGCCCGACGGACGGGGCTGTGGCTACGTTCGAGGGCGTCGTTCGAGATAACACCAAAGGGCAGCCGACCGGATTTCTTGAGTACGAGTGCTACGAACCGATGGCGCTCCGGCTGATGGAAGACCTGCGGCGCGACTTACTAGGGAAGCATGCGATCGGGGAGGTGGCCATCGTTCATCGTCTGGGGAAGCTCGCGATCGGGGAAGCGAGCGTGGTGATTGTGGTCGCCGCACCGCATCGCCAGGCGGCTTTCGACGCGTGTTCCGAGGCGATCAACCGGCTTAAATCCAGCGTGCCTATCTGGAAGAAAGAACACTTCGAGGGAGGTGAAATCTGGGTGGAGGGCGATTGGGATCTGAAGGTTGAAGATGCGGCAAAACGATAAAGTAAGTGTTGGCCGCCGATTAACCACACATGGCCAGCGGCCACCCTGGGGAATGAAAACGCGGTTTGGGACGTTCCGCTCTCGCGCGGTAAACGGCATTCGAAGATTTCCTTTCCGGAGCACCAGCTTCATTACTGTCGCGGCTCAGAGTGGGGACTTCGGGGTCGTCAGGGCACCTATCGCGGCCACAGCCTTGGCGGCGATCGGGCTCGCAGTCACGGCCCTCGCGCAGGACCCGACGCTGACCGTGAACGTTCGCCTGGTTCATCTGCTTGCGACCGTGAAGGATGCTTCGGGGGGGCTGGTGACGAACCTTCACAAAGAAGATTTCACGATCTTCGACAATGGCAATCCGCAGAAGATCTCGTTGTTCGAGCGCACGAGTAATCAGCCGCTGTCCGTCTCGATTCTGATCGACAACAGCGGGTCGACGGCCAAAGATCTCAAGTCCGAAGTGGATTCGGTCAGCCGCTTCGTGCGCGCTCTGTTCGGCAGCGGCAACGATCTCGACCGCGCTTCGCTCTACAGCTTCAATTGGGAGGTGGTCAAGCGTGCCCCGTTCACACACAACGCGAGTCAGATTGAACGCGAACTTCGGGGCTTGCATGGCGAAGGCGGTACTTCCCTCTACGATGCCATCTATCTGGCTTCGGGCGAACTGTACGACCGCGATGGGCGTCACGTTCTGGTCATCGTGACTGACGGGGCCGACACGACGAGCACGAAAGACTATCAGGCCGCGGTTCGGGCGGCTCAGCGCGCGGACATCGTCATCTATCCGATCCTGATCATCCCGATCGAAAACGACGCGGGCCGCAGTATCGGCGGCGAGAACGCGCTAACGACGATGGCGGCGTCCACGGGAGGGCGCGTCTCTCTGGCGACGCTGGGGCCGGACCTCGACGATGCCTTCGCGCGCATTATCGACGAACTCCGCACGCAGTACTTCATCGCCTATTATCCGGCCGCGGTGTCGCCGCCTCCGCCCGATCCGTTCCACCGCATTTCCGTGCAGCTCAGCCGGCCCGGTTTGCGTATCTCCACCCGCGCTGGCTACTATGGGGAATCCGCTACGGTGTCGTCCGGAACCACTCGTTATCGGCCGTAGCACAACCGCCATGTCGCATTCCGCCAAGAGCGGCGCCAAAGCGCCGGAACATACTCAGGAAGAAGCTCGATTTCTCAAGCACCTCGTAGACCGCCGTTCGCCGGTGCGCATCAAGCTAAAGGACAACGAGTGGATTGATGGGACAGTCGAATACTTCGACGCCAGCTTCATTCGCGTCACACGCACGAACGCGCCTAACCTTTTCGTGTTCAAGCACGACATTAAGTACCTGCTGGAAATAGAGCCCGCAGTCTGATGTCTTCCACTTATCTTGATGCGGCGTTGGAGATCGCCCGAGAAGCCGGAGAAATGCTGTCCGGGTACTTTACGCGCCGGGTGGCATTCGAACTGAAAGGTGACTTCGATCTAGTTACAGAAGCCGATCGGGCCTCGGAGAAATTGATCATTCAGCGGCTAACTTCCCGGTTTCCGGATCATTCGATCGTGGCTGAGGAAGGCGGGGGTCATGAGAACCATGGCCGCTACCGCTGGTATGTGGACCCGGTAGACGGCACGACTAACTTCGCTCATAGTTACCCCGTGTATAACGTGACCCTGGCTTGCGAGTGCGACGGCGAGATGGTTGCGGGGGTTGTGTATGACCCTACCCGGGACGAAATGTTCGCCGCGGAGAAGGGCGCGGGAGCTACGCTGAACGGTGCGAAGATTGAGGTTTCCAAGGCGCGTCGTCTGGACGAAAGTCTTGTTTCGACGGGTTTTCCAAGCCGCAAGCGGCATCTCAACATCAACATTCACTTTTATCACCAGTTAGCGATGACGACGCACGGAGTTCGCCGCGGGGGATCAGCCGCGATCGATCTAGCTTATGTAGCTTGTGGGCGTCTGGAGGCTTTCTGGGAGTTCGGGTTACACCCGTGGGACATGGCTGCGGGGCGGCTGTTAGTTGCGGAAGCGGGGGGCAGGGTCAGCGACATGAAAGGCCGGCCACACGACTTACTCTCGCCGCATCTACTGGTGGATAACGGACTGATACATGATGAAACTCTCGAGCTGTTCGGCGAAGTGTTCCGGGGCGAATACAGATTTCCGATACCGGTAATCGCGGCGGAGTGAGCGGTGGCGTGAGTAGGACCCTCCCTTTCGGTCGGGCTCGGAGTGAGGTTTTGTCTGGTTTAGGCGGAGATAATGCGAGGATAGTTCGGGGTGAGGTTTTGTTTGGTTTATGCGGAGATAATGCGAGGATAGTTCGGGAGATAATGCGGATTCCCATTCTCTGATCGCTATACTAGTCCTTTATGGTTCCAGCGACGAAATTGCGGCCGGGTATGGTCGTCAAGTTCAATAACGACTTGTTTTCCGTGTTTAGTGTGAATCACCGGACGCCCGGCAACCTGCGGGGCTTCGTGCAAGCCAAGATGCGCAATTTGCAGAGCGGCTCGATGATCGAGCACCGGTTCTCGTCGGAAGACAAAGTCGAGCGGGCGATTCTCGATGAAGTGGAGATGGAGTATTTATATGACGACGGCGAATACTTCTACTTCATGAACACGACGAATTACGAGCAGCTTCATCTGACCAAGGATATCCTCGGCGATGCGGTCGAGTACTTGATCCCGGAGTTGCGCGTGCATGTCGAGTTCTACAACGGCAAAGCGATCAGCGTGGAGTTACCCGCCACCGTCGATATGACTGTCATGGAGACCGAGCCGGGACTGAAAGGCTCTACCGTTTCGAATGTAACTAAGCCCGCCAAGATGGAAACCGGTCTGGTGGTCCAGGTTCCGCCTTTCATTCTGGAAGGCGAGAAGATTCGGATCAATACGGCCGAAGGCACGTACCAGGAACGCGCATAACCGCTTCTTTCAGCGCGTGTTCTTCTTGCGGAAAAACTGTTCGTAGATCGAGCACGACCTGATCATCCCGGATTCGGGCGATTACAGCAGGGGTAGACGCGCGAAGCTCGCTTTCTATGCGCGCCGCATGGGTCTTTGCGGCGACAACTAATAAGGTGGCGATGGACTGGTCCGGAGTAGAACCTCCTCCGACGAGAGACTCGCCCGAGATGAGATCACAGCCTGGGAATAAGTTTGCGGCGCGCGCCCGGATTTCTTCCGCGGTCATGCGGATCATGTGAATGGCGGGAACGGCGGCCCAGTCTTCCAGGAGTAAGCTGCGCAGCGTGTGTGCGAGGGCCTGAATGGTCAACTTATCGACGCGCAACACACGAAAGAGCGGATTCTTTCGTAATCGTTGCAGGATCGCC
>NZ_CAJCHS010000371.1 GCF_903970205.1 Nevskia soli
TTGCCGGGCTGCGCGACGGGCGCGCCCGCGGTCGCGGTTGCCGCGGCGCTGTTGATCGTGTGGGTCACGGTGCAGGCCGCCGAGCAGAACACGGTCGCGTACGTGATCGCGATGTCTTTCGCGCCGGTGGCGCTGTTGAGCGCGGACTGCTGCAGAGTCGCGGCAGTCGCGGCGTTTGACAAGGTCACATCGCCGGTCGTGCTGACGAACGTGTTCTGCGTCGAAGTCTGCGCGAAGGCGGCGAACGCGCCGGCGAGAATGAGGATCAGTATTTTCATGGTTGGGTTGCCTGCTGTTGCTGGGCCTGCTGGGCCTGCGCGGCGCTGGCGTCCTGCGCGCTTTGCTGCTGCGCGGCGGCGGCGTCCTGGCCGGAGGCCTGCATCTGCTGCTGGTGCTGCTGGTCGGCCTGCTGCGCGGCCACGTCCTGCGACGCGCCAACGGCGGCGAGCGCGGCTTCGTGGCTGCGGTCGAACATCGCTTCGAGCCTGGCGCCTTCGCGGTCCGCGTCGGCGATATCCACCGCGTTGCCCGCCTTGATGCCCGCCACGCGGATTTGCACCCACGCGTTCATCGCGGCGATCTGGAGCTTCGTGTCGTTCGCCTGTTTTTCCGTCTCGATGATCTGCGCCATCTTGTGGAGCTGGTCGACCATCGCGGCGTGCTGCTGGCTCATGGCCTGCAGCTGCTGCTGCGCCTGCTGCGCCTGTTTCTGGCCGTTCTCGTTCTTGTCGTCCTGCAGGGCAGGCGGCAGCATCTTCTGATACCGTTCCGCGATCTGGTCGGCGAACGGCGCGTCCATCGCTTTGAAGAGGAGGTCGCCCGCGACGGACATGAAGTTCTTGTCTTTCTGGGCGATGTTCGCGTAAATCTGGAAGGCTTGGTCGCGCTGCGAGGTGTAGCTCGGGCCGGTCGAGATCGCGCACTCGTAATCGCCCTTGCCCATCGCGTGGATGACCATCTTGCCGGTCTTCTCGTCCATGAACGGCGCGTTAATTTTGACGGTCTTCGTCTTGCCGTCTTCGCTGCGCGTGGTGCGCTCGCCGGGCGCGGTTCCGTCAACGATCGGGATCAGTTCGAGCAGCGCTCGGCCGAGCGCTTTGCGCGTGCGCGCTTCGTTATCGCTGAAGTGGAAGTTGGTAACGTCGGACTCTTTCTTGCGGCTGTCGATCGCGATGCCGCTGTCCGCGTTCGACTGTGCGCCGAGCGCGTCGTTGAAGATGCCCATGGCGGCTTTCACCGCGTCAATGGCCTGCAGGTATCCGGTCACGAGCGCCTGGATGGGTGGCTCGTTGACCACGCGCACCGGCGGGCCGATGGAGTTGCCTCCGGAATCCTTGACGATCTTGTACTGGATGTACGCGCGCGGATCGTCGTTGACGCCTTCCCACTCGTCTTCGCGGTTGAGAAACTGGCCTTCTGCGCCGATGTACGGCGTTTTGGGCATCTGCGCGATCTGCTCGGCGATGTTCGAGACGTAGAGGTTGACCAGCTTCTGCGGGTCTTTCGCGCCGCGAATCAGGCTGTAGGTGCGCTTCTTGCCCTCTTTGATGATGGTTCTGCCCCACTGCGGGAACACGGGGATCTGCGTCCCGATCCACTCGGTTTCGTCGTGGTTTTCGACGCCGTCGGTGACGTAAATCGTGACCGTGCATTCGCCGTCGTCGTCGTACGTCTTGACGTAGTAGTCGGCGACGAGAATCTGCGCCATGTCGCCGCCCACGCCCATCCACTCGGGCGCCGGGTTATTGCTGTCGTCGGAGTAAAAGCTCCGCATGTTCGCGGTCGTGTCCTCGCCGAACGCGCGTTTGTGCTCGTCGCGCGTCATGAGGCGCAGCACGAAGCAGTACTCGGCGTCGCTGCGGTCGTACTTCCGAGCCGAAGGATCGAAAAGAACGCTGAACTGGTTCTCGATGGCTTCGATCACCAGCTCCATCGGGCCCTTGTGGCCCCTGATGTAGCGCGTCGTGAGGCGGTAGAATCCGCGCCCGCACGAGACCTGGCCTTCGCGGGCGGTGTCGTAAGCAATGTCAGAATCGCACTCGTATTCGATCTGCCGGATGCGTCCCTGGAAGTAGTCGGCGGTTTCTTTTGTTCCCTCGTCTTTCGGGGTCACCTGGATGGAAGGCTTGTTCTGCCTCCCATCGTTCACGACCTGCGCAATTGACGGTGTAAGTCGGTCTTCAGTAAGGATCGGGCGTTTCGCGAGCTTGCGCGCCGCGAGCACGGCGGGCGTCCACTGCCCTTCGCCGCCCGCGGCGAACATGACGTCACTCTCGGCGTCCGCGCGGTCCTCGAAGTCCTGCGCCATCGCGTAAACGTAGCGATCGCGCATGAGTTGAAAGAAGTCGTCGCCGGGTTGTGTTGGTCTGGGCAATGTGGGGGTCTTTATCGTTCGGCGCGCGCGTCGAACTTCGTATGCGGCTGGATCATCTCGGCGACGGCGCCGCGCTGGTGCGCGGGCGTAGCGGCGAGGAACTCGTCTAATTGCTGCTGGGACTCGATCCGCGCGACCATCGCGTGCAGGCGCAGGCGCTCGTCGGTCGCGCGGCGCGGCGAGTTTTTAAGGCGTTTCACGGCACTCGATCAGCGGGTAAAACAACTCGCAATCGACCGTGTAGCCGACCGCGTCCGCGCGCGGTTCGGTCTTCACGACAGCGGGCACTTTCGGCGCGACGGGGCGCGTGGGCACGAAGCCCATGCGCGCGGTCGGGATTGGTCTTCCGTATGCGTCGAGGAGCATGCGTTAGTACTTGGGCTTCTTCGGCATCTTGGTCGGTTTCATCGGCATCTTCTTCATGGGTGGGGCTCCTTTCGGTAGTACTAGTGCGTGCGTTTGAACCTTGTAAACATTGGCTTTTCAGGCCAATCTGGAACTAGATGAACTGGGTCATTTACACGCTCAAAAACCCTCGAACGCACGATGTTCGCTACGTTGGCTGGACATCCAAAACCGTTGAGCAGCGCCTCAAATGGCACATCCAGGAATCGCTCCTGAAAGCGCGTACTCACAAGCAGCGCTGGATCTTGTCGCTGCTCGCCATCGGCCTAAAACCCGTCATCGAGGTAATCGAATCTGGCGCTGGCAAGAAGTGGGAAAAGGCGGAACGCCGTTGGATCTCTCACTTCCGCGCGAACGGTGCGCGTCTTGTAAACGGAACGGACGGCGGCGACGGGTTGCCGAATTGGGGCACTCCCGAGGAACGCAGCGCCAAACAAAAGCGAACCGAGGCAAACAAGACTCCTGAACAACGCAGCGCCATCGCGAAAAAGGCGGCTTCGGCCCAAACGCCCGAACAGCGCAGCGCTTCCCGGAAGAAGAGCCACTCCGGCTCGACTCCCCAAGAACGGCGCGCCCGAATAAGTAGTGCCGTTGCGAAACGCACGCCAGAAGAACGGCGCGAATCGGCTAAAAAGACCAACGCGATGCTGACCTTCGAGCAGCGCAGTGCCGCCGCGAAGAAAGGCCATGCGAGTAGAACTCCTGAAGAGCGCATCGCATTTGGCATGCGCGTCATGTTCGGAATGCGGCGCGCTCGAAAACGGAGCGCTCGAAACCGCGATACCTAGATGTCCCCGACGAGTCTCGAAGGGCGTCGTCTCTGATTCGAGGTCACTGGAGCCACCGCTTGGGCGAACGTTAATGCGAGGGCGTCGCCGTCGTCGGGGCTGTGAATCCCGCGCTTCTGCATCGATTCCTTGCTCTCGATCACCAGCTGGCTTTTCTGGTTCAGGTGATAGCCGGGTCCGACCAAATCGACCGCGAGCTTGTCATCCCCGGGATCGATGGCTCCCTTCGGCAGAAATTCCTTCATCTGCCGCCACATGTACGCGCGCATGTTGGCGTCGTGCTGATCCGCCGAAACGCCGCCGAAGACGATCTCTTCGACCTGGGTGAAGCCCATGGTCTTGAGCCGCTCCGCGACGGGCGCGCCGAACGCGGAATCGATGAACATCGCCGCGACGGGGTTCGCGGGGTCGCGCAGCACCATCGCGGCGCGCGCGACGAGTACCTGGCGGTCACGTCCCGCTTCGCCCGTGATGCGGATCGGCGCGGGGACGCGCGGGCCGGGGCGGGCGTCGCGGCCGCGGCGGAAGCGGATCACGTTCCACGCGGATCCGCCGCCCGAAACGTCGAAGCCGGCGATCAGCGGTTCGTCGTCTAAAACCTCGACCGTGTTGCGTTTCGCGGCGTCGACGCGCGCGCTGTCGATGTACTGCAGCTCGGAGGCGCCGGGCGGAAGGCCCAGAACGCGGACCTTGAAATAGTCGGAATCGACGCCGTAATCGGCTTCGATCTCGGCGATGTATTCCTTGTTGGTGAACTTGCTGGTTCGGCTGTCCACGCGCCGGTGGTTCCAGCGCTCGCGCTGGCGACCGAAGCATGATTCGAAAAAGGCACCTGTGTTCCGCTCACACTGCCCCCAAACGATGAATATGGGGCTGCCATCCGAGCACCCTCCGGCGGCGACTTCCCACACCCGGTCTGGGATAGTACTAGCCTCATCCATTAAGTACCAGGATGTCGAGGTGCACGCGTGCTGGCCTGCGAAACTTTGTTCGGAGCCCGGACGGCACGTTACCGA
>NZ_CAJCHS010000372.1 GCF_903970205.1 Nevskia soli
CTTTTCCGGAGCACCAGCTCCGTTACCGTCGCGGCTCAGAATGCGGCGCTCGGAGTGAGGATGTAGTTTTAGAATGGGCTTACTGCGTCGGTTGCGGCCTGCGCTTCTTGGCCGTCGTCGTCCCCGGCACATTGATACCTAGCACCTTAAGTTGAGCGCGGGCTTGCGGAGCTACCGGGCTATTCGGAAAGTCATGCACGACGGCTTCAAATTCCTTCGCCGCAGCCGTGCGCTGGCCTAATTGGAACAGCGTCTTACCTTTCATATAGTGCGCATCCGCCGTTCTCGGATTGGTCGGGTAAGCTTCCAGAACCTTATCGAAGTCCTGAATCGCCTGATCGAACTGCGCCTGCGAATAGTGAATCTCCCCGATATAGTATTGGGCCTGCGGCGCGGCATCCGTGTCGTTGTAGTAATGAACGTACTGCGTGAACTCGTCCATTGCTAAGTCGGCCTTGCCGCTTTGCTTATCGCGCAGCGCGTTCTCATAGAGCGCCGTCGCCTTCACCGGCGGGACACCCCCCGGCGCGGTCGCGTCGGTTTCCGGAGGCGAACCACCCATGGGCGCTGTCGGCACTGCGGCCGGCGGCGGCGCGGCCTGCGCGGCGGCCTTCACCACATTGTTCAAATCCGTTAGCTGTTGCTGAATTCGATTCATGCGCGCCGTCAGATCGTTCACCGACTCCCGCATTCCGGCGACATCGGAGCCCATCGAATCGACCTTGGAACTTAGTCCGGCGATCGGAGCGGCCAGGCGATCCGCCAAGCCCTGATTATTGCGCCCGGCATTCTCCAGCGCGTTGTTCGAGCGCTGCGCGTTATCCAATGTCTGCTGCACCAGAACCTGAAGCGCCGCAAACCGTTCGTCGAAGGAACGCTGCAGGTCGCGGACCTGATCCTGAAGCTGCGCCACGTCGCGCTGCAGTTCAATGATCTCCTTGCTCGCGGCGGGCGCGAGCGCCGGAAACAGCATCACCAGTGCGAGAACCAGTGCGCGAAATAGACCTGTTCGTTTCATAGGGTCTCCTGTCCTTACCTATGTGCTCCAACGGAGCCCGGAAGTCCGAGCCCCGTTCCTATCATTGTCGACTTACTGCGCCGCCGTGATGTGCGCGCGCCGGTTCCGCGCGTAGCAATCTTCGGTCTGTTCGGTACACGCCGGGCGCTCCTTGCCGTAACTGACGGTCCGAAGCTTATCCGCCGGTACACCCAGCTGAACCAGGAACTCCTTCGCCGATGTCGCGCGCCGGTCGCCCAGTCCTAAGTTGTACTCCGCCGAACCGCGCTCATCGCAATGCCCTTCGATGATCAAAGACGCACTCGGGAAGTCGGTCAGGATACTCTTGATAGCTTGCGCGTCATGTGTCAGTGTCGCCTGCGCGTCCGCTTCGATGTTGTATTGGTCGTAGGCGAAGAAGACATCCTGCACCTGCTGCGAGATGCGCTGCTCCAGCGAAAGGTTCGCATTGGCGCCGGCGGTTGCGTTGTTAGTCGGCGGCGGAGGATTGCCGGGGTTCACGGTTACCGTCGCATCCGCGGTAGACCGGCCTTGCGGTCCGTCGGCGATTAAGTGATAAGTGGTGGTCGCGTACGGCGTGACGCTTCTCGATCCGTTGGCCTGCACCGCGCCGAAGATGTCGATCGAAATATAGTTGGCGCCGGTAACATTCCAGCGCAGCACGGCCGATTGTCCGCGATCGACGGTGGCCGGTTCCGCGGTAAACTCAATCGCCGGTTTCCCCGAGCCTCCCGCATTGCTGGTCGTCGTATTGGCCGTTGGCGGCGGCGGTGGCAGCGGCTTGATCTTGTGGCTGCATCCGGCCGCGAAAACGGCTAGCGTCAATAGCGACAGTCCAGCCGCGCTCTTCGTTTCTCTCAACATCCGTCGTTTTCCTCCGTACTCACTGTGAAACTCCTTTACCCCAAACGGGCGATAGATTCTGCCCGGCCGAGGTCAATCGCTGCAGTTGCGATCCATCGGCCAGCATTGACCAGATCTGCGAGGATCCGCTGCGCGTCGATGCGAAGCACAAATGCCGGCCATCCGGCGCCCAGGCTGGATTCTCGTTCTTACCGGCGCCGCTGGTCAACTGATCATATTGTCGCGAAGCCGTATCCATCAAAAAGATATTGAACGCGCCTTGCGCATAACCGCGGGTCCAGGCGAACAACAGGTGCTGCCCGTCGGGGTGCCACGCGGGATTCGAGGCTTCACCCGTGCCGTCGCTCAGACGCTGCACGTCGGTCCCGTCCACATTCATCTGGAAGATCTGTTCGGGACCCGATCGCCCCGACGCAAACGCAAGAATGCCGGGCGATTTGGGATTCGCTTTGGGCTCGACTTCCACCGCGCGCGCGTTCGAGATGCGGCGGTAATTATGGCCGTCCAGATCGGCCACATAGATCTGCGCGTAGCCGGATGCCGTCGACGAATAGTAGACATGCTGCCCATCGGGCGAGAAACTCGCGCTTCCATTCAGCGAAGCTTGCTGGTTCAGAAACGGAAGCGTGTGCCCGGTGGCGGTGTCCATGATGACGATGTGCGGCGTTCCGCGCGCATAGCTGGTGAACGCCAGCCTGGTTCCGTCGAGCGAGACGGCGGGTTCGATGTTGATCGAATGGTTGAAGGTCAGCTGTTTCTCGTTCGTGCCGTCGTAATCCATCGACCAGATTTCTTTGCCGCCCGTGCGCGTGGAAACGAAATAAATCTTGCTGCCGGCTAGAGATGCCCCGCCGAATTGCGCAATGATGTCGGCCGCAAACTGGTGTGCGAGCTGGCGCGCGCCCGCTTCATCCATGCTCGCGAAATAGCGCTTGAACAGTAGCGGCTGCGATCCCGGCGTGCGTGTGTCGTTCAGATATCCATACACAACATAAGTGCCGTTCTGATCGGCCGCATATCCGTACGCGAGGTGCGAAGCGTTCACGGGCGATCCCGCCCAGTCGGCGAGAGCGAGTCCGCGCCCGCTCGACGGATGCAGATCTTCAGGGCGTTGCGGATTCTGCAGCGGGAACAGACTCTTGGGGACCATCTTGAACAATCCGGAAGTCTGCAGGTCCGTGAACAGCGTGCCGTTGAACGCACCCATGAATTGCTGGGTGGCACCGGAGCCGCGGAAATCGACGACCGCAAGCGAGGGTTTGCCGCCCGCCTTGTTGATGTCGATCCGTGCATCGGTTTGCGCGGTCAGCACTCGCAACAAGGCGAACGCGGCCACAATCAGCGGGGTGGAAACAAGAATCGTTTTTTTCATTGGCGTAGGCTGAACAAAAGATCTACATTGGCATCGTTGCGCGGAAATCCGGGCGGGAGCGGCGGCAGCGGGTTGGCGTCCAGCACGGCGCGCTTGGCCGAAGTATCCAAAGCATAATTGCCGCTGGTTTCCACTTGCGTGATTTGGACGGAACCGTCGCGCGCGATGTGGATGGTTACAGTGGCAACGGCGGACGGCGGAGCGGCGATCCCGGTCTGGCTCCACTTAGCGGCGATCAGGTCGCGAATCTGCTGGGCATAGCCGCTGAACTGATAGCCGAACGGCGAACGCGCGCCGATACCGACGCCGCCCGCGCCTTGTAAACCAACCTGCGGGCTCACCAATGCCGGGGCGGTGTGCGAGAAAACCTGGTTCGGTTTGTAGTCCTGATGCGGCCGATACAAATTTTGCGAAACGGGCTTCGGTTGGATCTTCAGCGGTTTTTCCG
>NZ_CAJCHS010000373.1 GCF_903970205.1 Nevskia soli
CGGCGAGAACGCGCGCGTCGAACCGTTTGCTCGCCGCTTTCGGTGTAACCGTTAAAGTGCTCATCACTGGTTACAGTATACCTGCTTCCTGATAACCTGTAAAATGAATTTTGGTGGTTAAATATGACGAAAGGTGAGATCGCGAAACCGTTTGAGTTGGTTGCCGGCAACCCTGCACTCGATTTCGTGAATACGTTGGACAATCGCTTCAACGAACGCCCGCAAGAGCTGCTGGTGAGCTACGCCGAACTGCTCCGGTTCACTACTGAATCCGGCTTAATCACCGGCGCGCAGGCCCGGGCGTTAAGGAACTTGCCCTCCGGCGACGAGGAGCGCAAACGGGTTCTCGCGCAAGCGATCGACCTGCGGGAAGCTTTGGCTGACGTCGCTTACGCTTGGTTGAGCGGCGCGAAAATCCCGAACGGGAAGCGCGAAACTCTGGAAGCTTACTTCAAGCAAGCGAGCGCGGTTCGGAAACTCTGGATCGACGCGGACCTATTGATCTGGCGATGGCCGCAAAAGGTAAACCTTGCTTTGCCGTTGTGGACGCTCGCGCAAACCGCGGCCGATCTCCTGCTTTCCGATCGTATGGCACGAATGCGAAGTTGCGCCAAAGAGACTTGCGGCTGGTTATTCCTCGATACCAGCAAGAACCATACGCGCCGATGGTGCGATATGAAGCTATGCGGGAACCGGATGAAAGCGCAAAATTACCACGCGCGGAAAGCCCGACGGAAATCTACTTCCCGCGAAACAAAAACGCCAGCTCAATTACAAGGATGACCACGACCATGACTTCCAGCACGAAGCCGCGCCCCTGCTGGAACTGATCGGTCATGAACTGGTATAACTCGCCCGCCGTGCGCAGCTTCTCATCCACTAAGTTGCGATAGTCCGGTACTCCCACGCGTCGCGCGGCGAGCCGGTAGAGCCGCGCGTAAAACATATCGCTCAGAAACTTGATTGCATTGTCCGTGCGCTCCGTCAACTCGATCACTTCGAGCCGAATCGTATTGAGGCGCGCCGCGCGCCGTCCCATCCGCCACCGGGCCCAGAAGCCCGTACCTTCGTCAAGGTCGCGATACACGTCGGCTAAGACGCGCGTGAGTAAGTCGTCATAGTGCCGGTATTCGAGTAACTGAGTATTGGCGTACTCGACTAACTGCACGATCGGCAGCGCACCGCTGGGCGTGTCGCAGATCAGGGCGGCCGACCATCCGATCACGGCGAGGTCATTCGCGTAGTAAGAGATGCGGGCTTTCAATACGTCCTGCCGCTCTTCATCGGCGAGTAGCTTCGACTCGCCGCGCACGATCTGCGCAATCTGCATGCCGCACTTATCGACGAACTCCTGCGCGTCAAACTGCAAATTCGGCATCAGGACAATATAGTAGTCTTCACTCATCCAGTCGGCATACGGATTGGTCATGGCGCCGGCTGCCCGCTCCACGCGGCACCGCAGCAGTTCCCGCGCGCGTGTTTCCGCCTGCGAGTCCGAGATCCACCGGCTGGAAGCTTGCACCAACTGCTCGATGTCGCCGGAAAACGCGGTATCGAGTTCCACGCTGATCACGCCGTACTCGTAGTAGCGGATACGGCCTTCGGGGTCGTGCTCAATCACCGGCGGCCGTTCGAACCGCACGTACTCGGGTGACGGCGCGGTCTGCGACGTTGTCCGGCCGAAGCTCCGCACTCCGGAATCGGCGCTGCCGCCCAACAGCCCCGATACGAGGTCCAACTGGATGCCGTCGGCGACGTCGAATAACATCAGGGCGCGAAGTGTGGCTTCAACCTGCAACGGAATCTCTGCGACAATATTCCCACGGAGAAAACTGCATGCAACACAACGACGGTCTCCTCGCGCGCGGCATCTCACGCCGCGATTTCCAACGCCTCGCCGGGTTCTTTGCCGCCGGCGCAGCTCTTCCTTTCGCCACCGAGCCCGTGTTGGCTCAGCTTTCCCAGACCGGTCCGATCCCGCCCGACGCGGTCAAGATCAACGCGAACGAGAACCCGCTGGGTCCGTGTCCGCAAGCGCTGGACGCCGTCCAGAGCATCGCTGCCAGGGGCGGCCGGTATATGTACGACCTGACCGCGCAATTCACTCAAACCATCGCTGCGCAGGAGAATCTGAAGCCGCGTTATGTTCTCCCGTTTGCCGGTTCCAGCGATCCGCTGCATCGCGTGGTGCTCGCTTATACCTCGGCCTCGAAGCCGTACGTCGTGGCCGATCCAGGTTATGAAGCCGGATTCCGCGCAGCCGATTTCGCCGGCGCAAAATCGATCCGGATCCCGCTGACCAAGACGTACGCGCACGATGTCCGCGCCATGGCCGCGGCGGACCCGAATGCCGGCGTGATCTACGTTTGCAACCCGAACAATCCGACGGGCACCCTGACGCCGCGCGCGGATATCGAATGGCTGATCGAGAATAAGCCCAAGGGATCGGTGGTGCTCCTCGACGAGGCGTACATTCACTTCTCGAGCGCGACGCCTTGTTCGGACCTGGTGGCGGCCGATAAAGACCTCATCATCCTGCGCACGTTTTCGAAGATTTACGGGATGGCTGGATTGCGCGCGGGCGCCGCATTCGGACGCCCCGACCTATTGGAGCGCATCACAGGTTATGCAGCGGGCGCGCTTCCGACGACCGGCATGGCCGGAGCTACCGCGAGTCTGGAATCGAAGACCGTGGTTCCTGAGCGCAAGACCAATATGAAGAACCTGCGGGAAGACGTGTTCAGCTTTCTGCAGAAGAACAACATCGCGTTTGTGCCTTCGGAATCGAACTGCTTCATGCTGGACACGAAGCGTCCGGCAGGCGAGTTCGTCAAAGCCATGCAGGCGGAGAAGATCTATGTGGGGCGCGTATGGCCGGCTTGGCCGACTTATAGCCGCATCACGATCGGAACGCCGGCGGAGATGGCTAAGTTCCAGACCGCGCTGCTCAAAGTTATGGCATGAGCGAAGCGGCCTTAGCCGAAGCCATCGCGACGGGCGATCCGGGCGCCGTAATCGCGGTGCTGGATCGGTCTCCAGCGATGAAGTCGCACCTTGACGCTCCGCTGATCGGCGATGGGTTCGGGATCACTCCGCTGGTCCGGGCTGCCACCAAAGGTAATCTCGCGCTGGTCGACGTGCTGCTGGGAGCGGGCGCCGATATCAACGGCCGAACGCATTGGTGGGCGGGTAGTTTCGGTGTACTCGACACGGCGCCGGTAGAGATCGCGCCGCAACTTATCGAACGCGGCGCGACGCTGGACGCGCACTCCGCCGCGCGCCTCAATCGCGTTACGGAACTGACCGCGATGCTCGATGCGAACCCGGAGCTCGTGAACGCGCGCGGCGGCGACGGGCAAACGCCGCTGCACTTCGCCGCGAGCGTGGAGGCCGCCGCACTCCTTCTCGATCGGGGCGCAAAGATCGACGCGCGGGATATCGACCACGAGTCAACGCCCGCGCAGTACATGCTTCGCGATCGCAAAGAAGTCGCCCGCTGTCTGGTTTCGAAAGGCTGCCAGACCGACATTCTGATGGCGGCGGCGCTCGGTGATGTGGAACTCGTGCGTAAGTATTTGGAGTCCGACCCGAAGTCGATCTACGTCGCCGTCACGGAACACTACTTTCCAAAGGAAAATCCGGAAAGCGGGGGGACGATTTACTACTGGACGATCGGCCAGTTCAAGACCGCGCACAACGTCGCCGGGGACAACCAACCTATCAAAGATCTGCTGAATGCCTACACGCCGCCCGACTTACAGCTCGTAGCTGCGGCGCTGGAAAACGACACGGAACTTATCGCGAACTTATTAGCCGGTGATGATGCTCCGCAATTTGAAGACGAGAAACTAACCGCGACGGCGCTTCATTGGGCCGCATGGCACGGCAACACTCGCATGGTGGAAGCGCTGCTGAAGCGAAACGCGCCGCTGGAAGTGAAAGATATGCAGTACCAGGGCACGCCACTCGGGTGGGCGGAGCACGCGTCGCGAATGACCGATCCAACGCCGGGCGCCGACTTACCTCGCGTGATCGCGATGTTGGAAACCGCGGGCGCTAAGCGCGGCAGCCACTAACTCAGGCTAGTTGAGTTTGTAACTCCGTACATCGGGCGGTGCTACCCTAGTGGATTCGACGTTCCGAGCCCGACCGAAAGGAAGGGTCGCCGGGCAAGGAGACTAAGTGAAGGGATTCAAGCAGTTCTTAATGCGAGGCAACGTGATCGACCTCGCCGTGGCGGTCGTCATCGGCGCCGCTTTCGGCGCAGTTGTAACGGCGCTAGTAAAGGATCTGATCACACCGATCATAGCTGCGCTGGTGAGTAAGCCGGACTTCTCCAGCCTGGTGTTCACCATCAACGGAAGCCGCTTCCTGATTGGGGATTTCATCAACGCCCTCGTGTCGTTTCTGCTCATCGCGACAGCGGTCTACTTCTTCGTGGTATTGCCCGTCAACACGGTTATGGCGCGCATGCGCCGCGGGGCCGCGCCCGCCGATCCGACCACCAAGCGTTGCCCGGAATGCATGAGCGAGATCCCCATCGCGGCCAAACGTTGCGCATTCTGCACATCGGCGCTGACCGTCTAGCGGTCTATTAAAAAGGTACAGTAACGACGTTAGAAAACAACCCGTTGATCATCACCTGGATGCTGACTTGTCCTTCCCCCGCGAGCGAGGGAGGAAGCGGGACGTTGATCTGATCCAGTCCTTCGAAGGAACTCTGCGGGCCGATATAGGACGGGAAGGTAATTTGCCCGTTGAACATAATCTCGACCGTATCCCGGGGCGATACGTTAGCGAATCCCGTCCCGAACAGAACGAGGTATAGATTGTCCCCGTTGAATGCGGGCGGAGTGTTAGTCACGACAGTGGTCGTTAGCTGATTCTGGTGATCGCGCACGATCTCAGCCGAGGCGAGTCCCGATCCGGATCCGTCCGCCGAGAAGAGCGCGGGCGAGATAGTCGAAATTTGAATCGGGAACTGACTCACGCCCTGTGGCCCGGTGACCTGAGCGGTAGCGGCCCCGCTTGCGAGATTAGCCGGCACTGCGCAATTGATCTGCGTAGGCGAGACATAAAAGAGGTCGGCGGGTTGGGTATTCCCGAAGCTGTCCGTGATCGAGACTGAAGCGCCGTTGAGAGTTTGAGGCAGCGGTGTCCCCGTTGCGCCGCCACTGGATGATCCGAGGTTCTCACCGAAGATAGAGACGATTTCTTTGGGAGCGACTCCGGGTTGATAGTCCGCAGCATTTACCATCGCGGCCAGGCAGGTGCCGGAAGAGATGTTTACGACAACCGAGCTTGTACTTGGTAGATAGTTCGCATCGCCGCTGTAACTTACTGTAATCGTATTTAGACCAGCAGGCAAGGAGGGGAGCGTCAGATCCGTCAGGTCACTTGCGGGCGCGGTAATCTGCGGGTTTGATGACGTCACCGTAAGCGTGCCCTCTTGAACCAGGTTGTAGGGTGACGCAACCAATCCAGTTAACGGGAACGAAGTATTTGGAGTGCCGCAGAACGAACCCGGGGTTAGAACCACCGTCGTCGTAGCCGGCGTAATCGTCAACGTTAATGGCGCGGTAGACGGCATGAAGCTGGTATCGCCAGGGTAAGTCAGGGTTATCGTGTGAGCCCCAACGGCTAAGGAGCTGGTGTTGAAAATGGAGGAGCCGTCATTGTTCAAAACCAGCGATCCACCGGTCGTCGACGCGCTATCGGTGAAAGTCACGGTTCCAGTCGGAACGCCCACTCCGGAAACACCACTAACCTGCGCTCCGAGTTCCACGGGACTTCCAAACGGCGCGCTCGTGACCGGGCAGAAGGGGCTAAAATCGCAAGTAAGGTCGGCTTCATCGGCTTGAGTAACGATCATACTCGGCTCCGGCGAGACGGACACCGATACCGAATTCGAAGTGCTCGGCGCGAACTTACCATCGCCCCCGTATACTGCCGAAACTGTGTAAGTTCCGCCGACTAGCGGAACAGTAGACGACTGGGCGGTACCCGAAGAAAGCAAGAAGGAACCCAAACTAACAGTTGAGCTATTCAGGTCAACCGGGCCGGTGGGCACTCCGGCGCCGCTTGTGGGAGCCACTGAGATGGTCATGTTCGCTGCGGCGCCGTGAACGAGAGTGGTTGGCGAGATAGAAAGCGTGGTGGTTGTGGGCTGCTCCCCGGAAAGGTTCCAGTTATTTGCCAGGTTCGCGGCATTGACTGAGCCAAGTCCCGAAGCCATATCGTAACCGACGGTAGCTTGATAGAGCGCGGAGGATGTGCCGAAGTTAGGCTCTCCGTTCACCGCGTTGTTGCCGACCGTGATGTCGTTGAAGATGCATGTGGAAGCAACCGCGTTCGCGGAGCCGTTGCAGTTCGCGTAATTTTCAGCGCCGGCCAGCGCGTACAGTTGTGGGTTGATGGCGCCCAACCGGGTACCGGCTTTCTGGCGAACCAGGGCCATAATGCCCGCAAACGACGGGGCGGCCGCAGATGTCCCCGACGCTGCGTATAACCCGCCGGCTTCGCAGGAACCACTCAGGCAAAAGAGGTACGGGACGAGACTGCCCGCTGTTAACGAAACGTCCGGAAGGTCGCGGGTTCCATCTTGCTGAATCCCGGGTACTCCCGATTGCCACGAGGGTTTCGGGTAAACGGAGCTTTGACCGCCGCTGCCGGCGAGGATATTCATGAAGCAGAAGGTTGAGTCGCAGCTTTCATCCCACACGTCTTCCGGTACGTACGATTTAGCGGTACCGAATGGCAGGCGCGTGGCCGGACTCCAAAACTCGGTCGGATTAGCGCCATTGTTGAACATCGTTCCTCCCACTGCTGTTACATAAGGAGAGGACGCGAGTAAGTTGACGGAGGTGAGCGAGGGATCGAAAACCGTAAGTTCGGTATCGAAAGCGTCGCATCCGTAAGGACCGCTGTCACCGGCCGAAACAATATAAGTCATGCCTTGAGCGGCCGCCTGCTCGCGGATGGATTCGATGTAAGTATTGAGCGCCGGGTACGAACCCGCTTCGCATAGACTGAAGCTTTCGGTGATGATGTCGCCCAGATTGTTATCGACGATATAATTCTCGGCCAGCAGCAGACCGCTATCCGCGAAGGTGTCGGGAATGGAGACGAAGTTGATAGCGGCTCCCGGAGCAATCGCCCCCGACCAACTGACATCGAGCGTACCTTCCGCTTGCGGCTCGCTATTCGTCGGCTGCCCGTACGGATACATAATCTGTGGTTGATAAGCTTTTATGCCGAACTCTTTGCGGAAATCGGTAATGTCCTGCGGGTCGATATAGGTTGCGCCAACCACGGCAATCGTAACGCCCGTGCCGTCGATGGCTGGGGCCTGCTGGTACAGCGGATTGATGTTATAGATCGTGGAGTAATCGGTGGGCGCGAGCGCGTGATTACCATCGGAGGCCGTATATAGCGGATAGGATTTAATGGTCCGATTGATCCCTCGGGCCTGGAGGCGGAAGTTATTCAGTGTCGAGACTCCGCCGACCACCGGAGCAAGCGCGGCTGGGATGCTCGGGCTAACAGTGCTCGCCCAGTGTTCTTCCCCGTTCACCACGAAGCGATGGATGGCAGTGTGAAACGCCTCGCTGACCTGTTGCGCAGTTCCGGAAAACTCAATCGTCCCCTTTCCCTTGGCCGTTCCGTGCACCGTAAAGCCGTGTGATTGCAACCAAGCTGTAACAGTGTTGAGGTCCTGATCCGCCGCTCCGAAGCGCGCTCCGAATTGCTCGGGCGTGAGCCACTGATGATACTGCGGCGACGACGCGCGCAACTGCGAGTCGAGAAGGGTTTTGAGCTGCGCGGTCTGATCGGGACTACGCTTTAAGATCAGCATCATGCGGTTCATCGGAAGACTTGGAGGAGCTGGACCGCGGTCAAATTCGGGACGCGCGAGCGGGTGCGCTTTCTGGGGAAGAGTAACCCGATCGGAGTTGTTTATCGGCCGGGTAATCCGC
>NZ_CAJCHS010000374.1 GCF_903970205.1 Nevskia soli
TCGAAGGCCAGTTGAAGCAGCTCGCCCATATCGAGGAAATGGTGAGCAGCGATCCGGAGATTATGGGCGGAACGCCGGTTTTCAAGGGCACGCGGGTTCCCGTCGATTTAGTTGCCGACATGCTTGCCGGCGGCGCGACAACGGAGGAGATTCTCGATGGCTTTCCGACGCTCGACCGGGAGAAGGTCTCCATTGCGCCGCTGTACATGCGCGCCTTTCCACGTCGCGGGCGGCGCACCCGCCGACCCTGGCCCGGGAAAACACCCCATCGTCAGGATTCCTTCCCGCTCGCCACCCTTCTCAAGAGTGCCTGAGGTTTCTGATCGACGAATGCCTGCACGAATCGCTGGTTGCAGTGGCCCATGCCTCTGGTTTCGACCCGGACAAAGATGATTTTGGAGCGGGAGACGGGATTCGAACCCGCGACATCGACCTTGGCAAGGTCGCACTCTACCAACTGAGTTACTCCCGCGCTGGGAGACGAACGGTAAACCTCCATTTTGCACTGTTTGGAGCGGTACTGTCAAACTACATTTCCACCCCTTTATGTTTTTTGCAACTACCTCAAAACACAATAGTTATATTTCTGTTGCGATCCGATTCTTTGTGCTAAAGTGAGTGCTGCCATTCCGCTCTTGAACCAGCCAATTCATCAAATCGTCACGTTCCGCACCGGTTAAAGCCGGCGGCGGCTTTCAATCCGGGTTGAGTTGAACGCATTGCCAGATTGCGCCTTTCGAGGCTCCGTCTCCAAACGTTTATTGTCTATTGGGTTTTTCGGCGGCTGAATGCAGCGGATCGTCTTATTGGGTGGATATGAACGTTTGGGATCAGGTGAAACAGCAGCTTGCGGCAGCGTTGAGCTCTGAAAGTTATGAAAACTGGGTCGCCCGCACGACCCTCGATCGGATTGAAGGAGACACGTTGCATGTACGCGCGCCGGATTCCCAGACGTGCGAATGGCTTCAATCCGAGTACAGTGACCTTGTCTACCGGTTGGTGCGCGAGATCAGTGGCGCGCGGTTTGGGGATGTCGTTTACCATGCCCCCGACGGGGAACGTCCGATGCGGCTCGTTCCACAAGGCGTACCGCAGGAGGTCACGGGCCAGCTTGGCGAACTGCATCCGCGGTTCACGTTCGACAACTTCGTGGTCGGCGCCAGTAACCAGTTTGCGCACGCGGCGGCGCGATCGGTTGCTACCAATCCCTCGCGGAGCTATAACCCGTTGTTCATCTATGGCGGCGTCGGCATGGGGAAGACCCATCTCATGCATGCCATCGGGCGCGAGTTGATCAGCTCGAATAAGATGCGCGTGGTTTATACCTCCAGCGAGAAGTTCACCAACGAGGTGGTTTCGGGGATCCGCTTCGACCACATGGCCGTGCTGCGGCAGCGCTACCGCTCGGCGGACGTCCTGCTGATCGACGACATCCAGATGCTGGGCACGCGCGAACGAACCCAGGAGGAATTCTTCCACACGTTCAACGAACTGCATGACCATCAGAAGCAGATTGTGATTTCGAGCGATTCGCCGCCGAAGGAAATCCCCGGCCTCGTGGAGCGGCTGCGCTCGCGTTTCGAGTGGGGGCTGATTGCCGACATCCAGGCGCCGGATCTGGAAACGAAGATGGCCATTCTGGATAAGAAGGCCGAAGCGGAAGGGGTGACGCTGCCGCTCGAGGTCTCGACGTTCGTGGCCTCGCGGACCAAATCGAACGTCCGCGAACTGGAAGGCGCGCTGATCAAGCTGATCGCCTTCTCATCGCTTACGGGAGCTCCGATCACCCTGACCATGGCCCAGAGTTGCCTGAAGCATCTGGCGCACGCCCAGGACCGTCGGGTGACGATCGACGCCATCCAGCGCGCGGTCGCCGAGAAGTTCGGGATCAAGCCCATGCAACTCAAGGAAAAAAGCAACACCAGGGCGGTGGTTTACCCGCGCCAGATCGCGATGTACCTGGTGAAAGAGCTCACGTCGGCGTCGCTTCCGGAGATCGGCCGGGCTTTCAATGGAAAGCACCATACCACCGTGATCCACTCCATCGGGGTCATCACCAAGAAACGGGAGGATGACCCCGAATTGAACAGGATGTTGCACAGTCTAATGGACTCATTGCAAGGCGGTTAGCGTTTTGATCCACAGGCGGGGTGCGAACCGGCAGCGCAAAACTGTAGATATTGCGTTACAGCTCGATTTTTGCAGATTCGGCCAAGTGCTTTTCCGAGTCCTCGCGAGACAAGAAGGTGCTGAATTTTGTATAATTTAGAGAGAAATCCACTTTTCGACAAGACCTACGAATACGGTTCTATTCTGTATTTGTATATGAACCCAGCAGGAGAATAGGAGCGCCATGGAATTTACCATCGCCAAGAGCGATCTGGTTCGAGAACTGAGTCTGTCGCAAGGCGTCGTCGAAAAGAAAACGACGATCCCGATTCTGTCGAATGTGCTGATTGAGGCGGATAACGATCGGGTCACGCTGACCGCTACGGATCTGGAACTCGGGATTCGTTGTTCGTGTCCGGCGCGCGTGAAGAAGTCCGGCGCGGGGACGATTCCGGCGCGGAGGCTGCTCGATTACGTCCGTCTGCTGCCGGACGCCGATATCGCGTTTAAGTTTCTGGAGAATCATTGGGCGTCGATCACCTGCGGGCGCTCCAAGACGCGAATTGCCGGGATGAGCCGCGAGAGCTTTCCGGAACTGCCCGAGATGCCGGAGCAGATCGGAGAAATCCCCTATGGGCTGCTTTCTGCCCTGATCTCGCGTACCGGGTTCGCCATCTCCATGGAAGAGTCGCGCTTCACGCTGAATGGGGCCTTGCTGCTGCTGAAGCCGGAAGGCGTGACCATGGTGTCGACCGACGGGCACCGGCTCGCCTACGTGGATCAGCCCTTCCAAAACGGCGCGAACCGCAGCTTCCGCGCGCTGGTGCCGCGAAAGGCGATGAACGAGGTCTTGAAGCTGGCTGCCGAGGGCGATCCGGAACAGAAAGCGATCCTCGCCGGCGATGACAATCACCTGTTCTTCAAGTTCGGCGACCGGCTGCTGATTACGCGCAAGCTGACCGGGAATTTTCCGGATTACGAGCGTGTGCTGCCGCGTGAGAACCAACACATCGCGCTCATGGTGAAGACCGAAATCCGATCGGCCATCGAACGCGTCGCGCAGTTTGCGGATGAGCGGTCGCGGGCCATCCGCGTGCGGTTCGAGCCGGGTGAAGTCAAGGTGTTTTCGTCCTCGGTGGAGACGGGTGAAAGTGAGGAGAGCGTTCCCACGGAGTATCAGGGACCGAATCTCGAGATCGGATTCAACGCGCAATACCTGCTGGATTTCATGCGAGCCATCACGCAGGACCAGGTGGCGTTTTCGTTGAAGGATGAGAAGAGCGCCGGCGAACTGCAGCCGTATTCGGTTCCGACCGATGGCGCGATCACGCAGAGTTACCGCTACGTCGTTATGCCGATGCGGATCTGAATGGGTTGGTGTTCGGGAAAGAGTTTGACATGCCTAACGAAGTGAATATGCCGTCAGAGAATTACGATTCCAGTAGTATTCGGGTGCTTGAGGGTCTGGAGGCGGTGCGACTGCGCCCTGCCATGTACATCGGTTCGACCGGTGAGATGGGCCTGCATCACCTGGTTTATGAAGTCGTCGATAACTCCGTGGACGAAGCGCTGGCTGGATATTGCAAGAACATCGAAGTGGTGATTCACATCGATGATTCCGTCACGGTGGTGGATGACGGGCGCGGGATCCCGGTGGATATCAAGCCGGAGTTTGGTGTTTCGGCCGCCGAGATTGTGTTAACCAAGTTGCATGCGGGCGGTAAGTTCGATTCGAACTCGTACAAAGTATCCGGCGGCCTGCATGGCGTGGGCGTGAGCTGCGTCAACGCGCTCAGCGAGTTGTTCGAACTCGAAATCTGGCGCGATAAAGGAACGTGGACGCAGGAGTATTCGAAAGGCGTTCCGAAGGCGCCGTTGATCCGTGCGGGCAAGGCTTCGAAAACCGGGACCAAGATTACGTTCCGTCCCGATCCGACGATCATGGACGCGACCAAGTTCAACTACGATACGCTCTCGCAGCGGTTGCGCGAGATGGCGTTCCTGAATAAAGGCCTGCGCATCACGTTGACCGACGAACGCGTGGACCCGCCCAAGAACCACGAGTTTGTGTATGAGGGCGGCATCTCGGAGTTCATCAAGCATCTCAACCGCGGCAAGAGTGTGCTGCATGAGAAGCCGATTCATTTCGAAGCGACGGCCAAGCTTCCGAATGACAGCGTGATCGGCATGGAAGTGGCGCTGCAGTATAACGACCAGTACGCCGAGACGGTCTTCAGCTTCGCCAACAACATCAACACCAAAGAAGGCGGCACGCACCTTTCGGGATTCCGCAGTGCGCTGACGCGAACCATCAACGCGTTCGGGCAATCGGCCGGCCTGTTCAAAGACGTGAAAGAGAACCTCACCGGCGACGACGTGCGTGAAGGCTTGACCGCGGTCGTCAGCGTGAAGGTACCGCAGCCCCAGTTCGAAGGTCAGACCAAAGGCAAGCTGAACAGCGATATTCAAGGGCCGATGACGCAGTTTGTCAACGACAAGCTGGGCGAGTTTTTCGACAAGAACCCGTCGGTGATGCGCAAGATCGTTTCGAAGGCGATCGATGCCGCGCGGGCCCGCGAAGCAGCCCGTAAGGCGCGCGATCTGACGCGGCGAAAAGGCGCGCTCGATTCCGGCGGATTGCCAGGGAAACTGGCGGATTGCCAGGAGCGCGATCCGGCTCGTTGTGAGCTTTTCCTGGTGGAAGGTGAATCGGCCGGCGGTACGGCGAAGCAGGGCCGGGACCGGCGCTTCCAGGCGATTTTGCCGCTCAAGGGCAAGATCCTCAACGTCGAGAAAGCCCGCTACGACAAGATGCTGGGCCACGA
Organism: Nevskia soli; assembly: GCF_903970205.1. GTDB lineage: Bacteria > Acidobacteriota > Terriglobia > Bryobacterales > Bryobacteraceae > Bog-113. The sequence goes on from NZ_CAJCHS010000374.1 coordinate 4,935, forward strand.
CGAAATCCGGACGCTCATCACGGCGATGGGTACAGGGATCGGCAAAGAGGATTTCAATCCGGCCAAGCTGCGCTATCACAAAATCATCATCATGACGGACGCGGACGTCGACGGTTCGCACATCCGTACGCTGCTGCTGACGTTCTTCTTCCGTCACATGCAGGAGCTGATCACCCGTGGGCATGTTTATATCGCCCAGCCGCCGCTGTATCGGATCAAGAAGGGCAAGAGCGAGAAGTACATCAAGGACGAGAAGGAATTTACGCGCGAGATCATGCGGCGCGCGACCGAGAACCTGGTGGTCGAGAACACGGCCAACGGGCAACCGTCGTCGCGTCTGGAGGCGGGCGAGCTGCGGGCGTTCCTGTTGAGTCTGGATGAGTTCGATCAGATGTCCTTCAAAGTCGAACGTCGGCTTCGGGATGCGCGCGTCGTCGATGTGCTGGGGCGCGTGGAATTCGCCGTCGATACGAAGGCGGATTACTCGGAGCGCGGCAATATGGAGAATCTGGCGAAAGCGCTCCTTGCCGCCGGCGTCGAGACCGCGCAAGTTCGCGCGGATGAGGAGCACGCCGCCTGGATGGTTTCCTATCACGACTCGACCAATGCGGAGCGGTGCATCAATATGGACCTGGCGTCGCAGCCCGATTTCAAGCGATATCGCGTACTGGCAAAACAGGTCGGGCGTTTCAATCACGCGCCGTTCTACGTGATCAAGAACGAGCGGCGGGATGTGCAGAACGACTGGCGATCGCTGCTCGCGCACGTCAAGGAAGAAGGCAAGCGCGATTCCAGCGTGCAGCGCTACAAGGGGCTCGGGGAGATGAACTCCGAGCAGCTGGGCGAAACGACGATGGACCCGCAAAAACGCGTGCTGCTGAAAGTCCGGCTGGAAGATGTCGTTGAGAGCGACGCGATCTTCACGACGCTGATGGGCGAAGACGTCGAGAGCCGCCGTAAGTTCATCGAAGACAACGCGCTGGATGTCAAGAATCTTGACGTGTAGCTAGCGGGCTTAACCACAGGCGATGCGGAAGGCCGACTGGGATCCGGAGCGCTACGAGGGCGGCCATTCGTTCGTCTGGCAATTCGGCGGCGACCTGCTCGCGTTGCTTGCTCCGCAACCGGGGGAGCGGATCCTCGACCTCGGCTGCGGCACCGGACATCTAACCGCAAAGATTGCCGCCGCGGGAGCTACCGTGGTAGGGATCGATCCGAGCCCCGCGATGATCGGTCAGGCGCGCCAGAATTATCCCAACCTGACGTTCCATCTGATCCGCGCCGAGGACTTCCGCGATCCCGAGCCCTTCGACGCGGTGTTCTCGAACGCGGCATTGCATTGGATTACCGATCAGGACGCGGCAGCCGAAACTGTCGCCACGGTGCTGCGGCCCGGCGGGCGCTACGTACTTGAGATGGGCGGGCGCGGGAATATCAAGCGGATCGATAGCGCGGTCCGATCGCAGATCAAGAACTACTTCCCATCGATCGGTGAGTACGCCGGTATTCTCGAGCGGCACGGGCTCGAGGTCACGAATGCGATGCTCTTCGATCGACCAACTCCGCTAGAAGGCGGCGAAGCCGGGTTGCGCGATTGGGTGGCTACTTTCCGGCCGGACAATACGCGCCCGATGAATGAGGTCGAGGCCGAGTTGCGGTCAGCGCTCTTTCATGACGGGAGGTGGGTTGCGGACTACCGGCGGTTGCGGATGATGGC
>NZ_CAJCHS010000375.1 GCF_903970205.1 Nevskia soli
CCACCTGATCGGCCGTAAGCGCCGTCGGCGATAGATACAACAGCGCGTGAATCTGCGCCACGGTCCGGTTCAAACCCCAGCGAGTGCCCAATTCCCCCCAATGCAGAATGAATTTGCGCTGCGTTGCGCTTAAGTCCGTCATGTCTGTCGTTTCTGTCGTAACAGAAATAAAAGAATAGCACGAAGGGAATTGTTTACGCTATTCTTGCAGCGGATGCGATCCAGCGTATTCCTGTTTCTCCTCGCGATTTCCACGCCGCCAATCACGGGCGCCCTATTGCCCCCGCGCTCTACAGTGATCGCCGCGGCGCAGCTTCGCCATGAGCTGAGCACACCCGGAGGCGACGCTCATCAGGCCCGAAAACTCCGCCAACTAAACGCCCTCATCGATGCGTCCCTCGTCCACCAGATCGAAACCGTGCCCGCACTCAACGACGGACAGCTGCAGGCGGGCCTCAGAACTCTAGTCGCCGACCGCGATACCGACTACAACGGATCTCCCCTGGTCTACTCAACCTTCGCGACGTTTTCGTTGACCGGAACCGTTACCATCGTATTCCGCCGGAGAAGCGCCTCAACGTCCTCGAACTCTGGCACTTCGATGAACAGGACAACCCGGAGCGCCTACTCCGAAGCCACTATTGAAAGGCTCTCGGCGGAACACTAGTACCGGATTCAAGCTCCGCGGCCGGTGACGGATTCATCGGACTTATTTTGCCAAATAAGTCAAGCTCTTACGACGCAATTTCGCCTAAGTCAGCCCTCACGAATGCTAAACCTAAGTCGAGGAGCCGAAGTAAGTGACGCGCGCGCAGTCCAACCATGCAAAGACATCCGAATCATTCACCACCCGCGCACACCGATTTCCCCCGCAAAAAACATAAACAAAACGAAAAACCCAAATTCCGTAACTTACGCTATATCAACCACCTACAGAGAATTCTCGTTTGGCAAAAAAACTCCCCAAAATCCCTACAAAGTCGACTTACCGCCCTCACTAATATAGTTCCGATTCCAGGCCGGTATTTCAACCACCACATCGCCCTTCACCACCGCCTGGCACCCCAGCCGCGAACTCAGCTGGACATCCGCGGCCGTCTCCACCCGGTCCGCCTCGTCATCTTCCATCTCGGACAAGTGATTCGCGCCCTGCTTCACCACCACATGGCAGGTCGTACACGCATTATTGCCGCCACAAGCATGGTCCAGATGAAAGTTGAAATGCATCGCCACGTCCAGGATCGATTCCGGCTTCCCATGGTCGCAGTAAGGCAGCTTGCCGTGCTCAAACTCAAATACATCGCCCGAAGGCAGGAAAGTAACTTTAGGCATCTACTGCTTACTCTTCAGAACGTCGACCAGCTCTTGTACCGCCGCGGCGCTCTTATGCAGCGCAGCCTTCTCGTCGTCGCTCAACTGGATCTCATAGATCTTCTCAATCCCCGCCGCGCCCAACTTAGCCGGCACTCCTACAAACAAGCCCTTGATCCCGTACTCACCTTCCAGATAAGCCGCGCAAGGCAGCACTTTCTTCTTATCCTTCAGGATCGATTCCGCCATCTCAACCGCGGCCGCCGACGGAGCATAATACGCGCTCCCCGTCTTCAGGTGCTTCACGATCTCCGCCCCGCCATTCTTAGTCCGATCGACAATCGCATCCAATCGCTCTTTCGACAACAACTCCGTCAAAGGTATCCCCGACACGCTAGACAACCGCACCAGCGGCACCATCGTGTCGCCATGCCCGCCCAGCACCACAGCAGTCACGTTCTCGACCGATACCTGCAACTCCTCGGCAAGAAACGTTCGGAACCGAGCCGTATCCAGCACGCCCGCCATCCCGATCACACGTTGCTTCGGGAACTTAGATACCATCAGCGCGGTCTGCGCCATCGCATCCAGCGGATTCGAGACGACTATCAGGATCGCGTTCGGCGACTCTTTCACCAACTGCTCGGTAGCCGCCTTCACAATCTCGTAGTTCGCGATCAGCAAGTCATCGCGGCTCATCCCGGGCTTGCGCGGGAAGCCCGCGGTAATAATGCAGACGTCCGAGTCTTTACTCTCGCTATACCCGTTCGAACCGGCAATGCGAATGTCCGACCCATTGATCGGTCCGGCCTGCAACAGGTCCAAGCCCTTACCTTGCGGAACACCTTCGACGACATCCACCAGCACCACATCCGCCAGCTCTTTCGCCGCGATCCACATCGCGCAATTCGCGCCCACATTCCCGGCGCCGACGACAGTTATCTTCTTTCGCAACTTACTTTCTCCTTCAGGAACTTACTAACTCTGTACTCGCAGCTGTATCCCCAGCTCGCGCAACTGCCGGTCCGGCACGGCCGATGGCGCGTCGCACATCAGGTCGGTCCCGCGCGCGGTTTTCGGGAACGGGATCACATCGCGAATCGACGTCTCCCCGGCCAGCAGCATCACAATTCGATCGATCCCCAGCGCGATCCCGCCATGCGGCGGCGCCCCATACTCCAGCGCATCCAGCAGAAATCCGAACCTTCGCCGCGCTTCTTCATCGCTGAATCCAAGCGCGGCAAACACCTTGGTCTGAATGTCGCGCCGGTGAATTCGGATCGACCCCGACCCCAACTCCGTCCCGTTCAACACCAGGTCGTAAGCCTTCGACCGGCACCGCGCCGGATCGCTGGTCAACTTATCCAGATCCTCATCATGCACCGAAGTGAACGGATGATGCGCCGCCATCCAGCGCTGATCTTCCGCATCCCACTCGAACATCGGGAAATCCGTCACCCACAAAAACTCAAAGCGTTTCGGATCCAGCAGCTTGTGCCGGTCGTTGTACTTCTGCGCCGCAAACAAACGCAGCTCACCGGCGGCTTTCAGCATCGTCTCTTCGGGACGATGCCCCACCGGATCGTCCGCCCATCCGGCCACCAGCAGCAGATCGTTCTCCGTCGCGCCGGTGCGTGCGCGGATCTGTTCCACCACGCCGGGCGAGTCGCGATCCAACCGCTTCAGATCGTCGAAAACCCGCAGCCCGCGGCCTTTTCCAACCTCTTTCAATATGTCGCGCTCGCTCCGAGTCAACGCGCCAACATTCGGTATGTGGATCGCCACCAAAGGCAGCCCATGTGCCACCAACGCCGGCAACAAATCGGCGACGCTCGTCATCGGCGGAATGCGCCGGTCCGGTTTATCGATCCCGTACAGCTGCATGGCCTGCGCGTACGTCATACGAGGGAAGGGAAGCGGCACCTCGAAGCCGGCCACTTGGCAAACGCGCTGCATCAGCGGCTCGATCACCTCGAACACCTGCTCCTCTTGCGGGAACGACATCTCGAGATCGATCTGCGTAAACTCCGGCTGCCGGTCCGCGCGCAAATCCTCATCGCGGAAGCAGCGCACGATCTGGAAATAGCGGTCGTACCCGCTGACCATCAGCAGCTGCTTGAAGATCTGCGGCGATTGCGGCAGCGCATAGAAATTGCCCGGCTGGACGCGGCTCGGCACCAGATAATCGCGCGCGCCTTCGGGTGTCGACCGCGTCATAAACGGCGTCTCGATCTCCAGAAATTGCTGCGAAGTCAAAAACTCCCGCACCGCGAACGTGATCTGCGAACGCAGGATGATGTTGCGCTGCATGCGCGGCCGCCGCAGATCGACATAACGATACTTCAACCGCGCGTCTTCCGAAACGTCAACGGAATCTTCCATCGGAAACGGCGGCGTGCGCGACTCGTTCAGAATCCAAACCGTCTCGACCAGGATCTCGACTTCTCCGGTCGGCAGATTCGGATTGATCGTCTCCGGAGTGCGCACCGACACGACGCCTTCCGCGGCTATCACATATTCGGTTCGCAGCTCTTCGGCCCGATCGTGCGCCGGGCTACCCTCGAAAAACACCAGCTGCGTCACGCCGTAGCGGTCGCGCAGATGGATGAAAATCACGCCGCCCAGATCGCGCCGCCGGTGCACCCAGCCCATCACGATCGCGCGCTTGCCGACGTCGCTCACGCGCAGGTCGCCGCACGTGTTCGTCCGCTTCAGATTGCCCAGAAAGTCGAGTTGCATTTTGATTTAATTCAATCGCGCGTTAAGAAGTCCTGCAAGTTCCGCGCGGCTGACGCGCTCCTGCTCGCCGGACCGCATGTCTTTGAGCGAGTACTCGTGCGCCGCCAGTTCCTCATCTCCGATAATCAACACCCGCCGCGCGCCCACCTTATTCGCAATCTCCATGGCCCGTTTCAATTTCGCCGCGCCGCCCACTTCAATCGAAGCCCCGGAAGCCCGCAACTCCCGCGCCAGCACCCCCGCATGACGCAGCGCCGGTTCATCCAAAGGCGCGATATACAGCGCCAACTCCGTCGCGGCTTCGCCCTCGCTTACGGCCATAACCAGCCGGTCCTCACCGATCGAAAACCCAATCCCCGGCGAATGAATCTTCGAGCCCAACTCTTCCGCCAGCCCGTCGTATCGCCCGCCGCCCAGCACCGAATTCTGCGCCCCCAGATTTCCGTGGACGACCTCAAACGTAGTGCGCGTATAGTAATCGAGCCCGCGCACCAGCCGCGGCCGGATCTCAAACCGAATCCCGCGATCGCACAGATATTGCTGCACCGCTTCGAAATGCGCCCGGCACTCGGCATCCAGCGAATCCAGAATCGACGGGAGCTGCTCGATGACGGGCTCATCTTCCGGAACCTTCGAATCCAGCACGCGCAGTGGATTCGTTTCGGCGCGCCGCTGATTATCCGGCGACAGGTGTGGAATGAACGGCCGCAGCGCTTCCCGCAGTTTCTCGATGTACCCCGGTCGGCACTTCGGACACCCCACCGAATTAATCAGCAGCTCGGAATGCGTCAACCCCGATCGCGACAGAATCTCGATCACCAGCTCGATCACTTCCGCGTCCACCGCCGGAGATTCGGACCCGATCGCCTCCGCGCCGATCTGAAAGAACTGCCGGTAGCGTCCCTTCTGCGGCCGCTCGCGACGGAACATCGGACCCATATAAAACAGCTTCTGCACGCCGGGCCGCTGATCCAACCGGTGCTCGATATACGCGCGGATCACCCCCGCCGTGTTCTCCGGACGCAGCGTCAACGAGGTTCCGTCGCGGTCCTCGAACGTATACATCTCCTTGGTGACAATGTCGGTCTCGGCCCCCACACCGCGCGCGAAAAGCTGCGTCTCTTCCAGAATCGGCGTGCGAATCTCGTGGTAGTTGTAGGCGTGAAACACCTCGCGCGCGACGCGTTCCACGCGATTCCACACAGCCGTTTCGGGAGGCAACAAATCCCGTGTGCCTTTCACTGCACGAATCATGATGTTTCGAGGGTCTTAGTACAGGAAGTTTTATGCTAACATCCCGCGCACCAAGTACTTGGAACGATGGCAGTTGCGCACTGCAACGCAAAAGAAGTACGATGCGAGCCAGCATGCTGAAATTCGCGCTATTTTTCACCGCCCTAACTCCCGTGTTGGCCCAAACCGGCGCGGTAACGGTCGACATCCATTCCGGCCACGTGACGAACACCTTCAGTCCGATGCTCGCGCTCGGCGCCGGTGTCGACGGAGTCCCCACCGGCACGGTGAACAACGTCTACACCTCGACCAACATTCCGCAGATGCTGTCCGCCGGCTTCGGACCTTTGACCTACCGTCTCTACACCGAACTAAGCGTTCAGGACTGGCACTGGAACCCCGAAGGTACCTACAGCGGTCCGGGCCAATCCGGCTATTGGATTAGCAGCGCAACCAGCACCCAGCCCATCGCGCATACTCACGGATTCAACTTACCGCGCAGCGGCTTCACTTTCGACCAGGGCACCAGCAGCGGATACTCGCGCGTCGATGACGGCGACCCCACCACCTTCTGGAAAAGCAATCCCTATCTAAGTCACACTTACACCAACGATCCGGATGCGGACCACCCGCAGTGGATCATGTTCGACCTCGGATCGAAGCAGCCGGTCAACGCCATCCAGATCAATTGGGCCAATCCCTATGCGACTCAATACAAGATTCAGTACTGGACCGGTCCCGATCCGCTCTATACCGATAACGAAGGCAATTGGATTACTCTCCCCAACGGAAC
>NZ_CAJCHS010000376.1 GCF_903970205.1 Nevskia soli
AGCGATCCAGTCGTCCACGGTCGAGCACTCGCCGCGCTTCAGGATTACGGGGACGCCCGCGCGTCCCAGTTCGCGTAACAGCGCCTCATTCTCCATCGCCTGCGCGGGAACCACCAGCGCGTCCGCATGCGCCGATAAAACGCGCACCTGCGACGACTCCCAAATGACTCGCAACGTGGCTCCGCCCGGGAGTTCCGCCACCGGCTCCCCACCGATTTCAATCGCGCCGATTCGGACGCGGCTGCCCTGCGGATGCGCGCGTCGCGCCGCCAGCTTCCAACGGCTGCTGATGCGGATGGCTTCCCTGACTCCCGGCATACCTCGAAACTCCTCAATCTCAAAACGAAGCGCGTCGCCGATCCCGCCCAGTACGGTGTACGTCATCCCGCTCGATCGATGCACATCGAACCCCAGCGTAACCATGCGGTCAATGACGCGCTGCACATCGCCTTCATCTACGTTCGATTCCATGACAATCAACATGCCGTGCCCTCGCCCGACTTCCCGCCCACTGGATCACCCAACTTAGCGCCGCGCTGCGCCATTCGCTCGCGCTGAAATTTGCGCATCTCATCAATGATGCGTTCGAAAATTCGTTTCGCCGCGTCATTCGAAAGCGGTCCGCGATTGCCGTTGGCGATGTTGCGAAACACTTCTTCTTCGCGCTTGGGCTCGTACACCGGCAGTTGCGCTTCCGCCTTAACGCGCGCGATCACGGTCACGATTTCCGTGCGTTCATTCAGCAGTGTCAGGATACGGCGGTCGACGTCGTCAATGCGATCGCGGCACTCGTTCAATGTATCTTCAGCATTCATTGGCCGAAACCTGATTTGAGTTCGCCGGCGAATCGTTCCAAACGCGCTTCCAGATCCGGATCGTTGCCATACTTCTCGATGAGGCTCATGATCGCACTCCCCACCACCACACCCGGCGCGATTCTGCCGATCTCCGCAACATGCTCGGGTTTCGACACCCCGAACCCGACCGCCAGCGGCAAGTTCGACAGCGCACGCATGCGCTCCACCAGCGGCGCCACTGCACTGGATACTTTCGTCTGTTCACCCGTGACTCCGGTGCGGCTCACGAGATAGATAAATCCGCTCGAGTATTCAGCGATCAATCGGAGACGGCGATCGGAACTGGTGGGCGCGGCGAGAAACACGGTGTCAAGTCCCGCGTCACGCATCACCGCAACATACTCGCCGGCTTCCTCCACGCTGGCGTCGATCAGCAGGCAGCCATCGATTCCGGCGGCTTTCGCGTCCGCCGCGCAACACGCAATTCCGTAGCGATCCACCGGGTTCACATAAGTGAATAGCAGCAGCGGAACTTCAGAATGCTCGCGAATGCATCGGGCGATTTCGAGGACGCGCTTGAGATTGGTTCCCTTCGCGAGAGCTCGATAACCGGCGCGTTGAATCACGGGACCATCCGCCACCGGATCGGAAAACGGCACACCCAACTCGATCAGATCGGCGCCGCCGCGGACTAACGCTTCGACCAACGCCGGCGTGCGTTCAGGGTCAGGATCGCCCGCCGTGATGTAGGCGATGAGCGCATGCGGCTTCGAGTGGAACAGTTCGGCGATGCGCGTCAATCGTGATCGATGCCCTTCAGATTCTCGCGATAGATGTCCATGTCCTTATCGCCGCGGCCGGAGAGATTGGCGATGAAGATCTGGTCCGGATAATCGGGCGCGCGCCGGATGGCTTCCGCAATCGCATGCGAGCTTTCGAGAGCCGGGATGATGCCCTCCGTTCGGCTCAGGCGGACCGCGGCTGCGATCGCGTCGGCATCCGATGCATTGCAATACTCGGCGCGCTTTCGATCGTAGAGCCACGCGTGTTCGGGACCGACGAGGGCGTAATCGAGACCCGCAGAAACAGAGTGTGTGAGCGACACCTGGCCGTCTTCATCCTGCAGCAGATAACTCTTTGCCCCTTGCAGCACTCCGGGGGAACCGCCGCTGAATCGCGCGGCATGCGAGCCGAGTTCCGGGCCGGTGCCGCCGGCTTCGATCCCGATGAGTTTAACGGTCGAATCGCCCACGAAGGGATGGAAGATGCCGATCGCGTTGCTGCCGCCGCCGACACACGCGAAGATCGCGTCCGGCAAACGGCCCTCTGCTTCGAGAATCTGTTCGCGAGCTTCGACGCCGATCACGCGATGAAAATCACGAACGATCAGCGGATACGGATGCGAACCCAGAGCCGATCCCAGCAGATAATGCGTGGTGTCGATGTTGGTGACCCAATCGCGCATCGCTTCGCTAATCGCGTCTTTCAGCGTCCGGCTCCCACACGACACGCCGACCACTTTCGCGCCGAGTAGACGCATGCGGAATACATTTAATCGCTGCCGCCGCATGTCTTCTTCGCCCATGTAGACGGTGCAATCGAAACCGAACAGCGCGCACACCGTTGCGGTCGCAACCCCGTGCTGACCCGCCCCGGTTTCGGCGATGATCCGGCGCTTGCCCATGCGCCTTGCCAGCAGCGCCTGCCCCAGGCAGTTGTTGATCTTGTGCGCTCCGGTATGCAGCAGGTCTTCGCGCTTTAGGTAAATGCGC
>NZ_CAJCHS010000377.1 GCF_903970205.1 Nevskia soli
AGATGTTCATAGGTCGCCGAGTCTTTGATTACGGCGCTGACATGGATGCCGCCCTTGTGGGCAAAGGCGCTCTGCCCGACAAACGGCAGATCGCGGCGCAGCGGCAGATTGGCGAGTTCGGCGATAAAACGGCAGGCCGGAGTGAGTCCCGCGAGGCGTTCGCGGCCGATGGTCTCATAACCCAGCTTGAGTTCCAGGTTCGCAATCACCGCAGCCAGATTGGCGTTGCCGCAGCGCTCGCCGTAGCCGTTCAGACAACCCTGGACATGCGTCGCGCCGGCTTCGATCGCGGCCAGCGAATTGGCGACGGCGAGTTCGGAATCGTTATGAGCGTGAATGCCGATGGTGCCGCCGAATCGAGCGCGAACATCGGCCACCGCCGCGGCGATCTGCGAAGTCAGCGCGCCGCCATTGGTATCGCACAGACAGAGTACGTCGGCGCCGGCCTCCTTTGCAGCCTCGAGGGTACGCAGCGCGAAATCCCGATTGGCCCGGTAGCCGTCGAAGAAGTGTTCGGCATCGTAAACCACTTCCTTGCCGTGCTGTTTGAGGTAGGCGACGGTCTCGCGGATCATCGCCAGGTTTTCGTCTTCCGTCACGCCCAGAGCGACGCGGGTATGCAGATCCCAGCTCTTGCCGAAAATTGCGATCACCGGAGTGTTGGCGCGGAGCAGCAGATCTACGTTGCGATCTTCGTGAACCGGATTCCGGGCGAACCGGGTGGAACCAAACGCCGTCAGCAGCGCATGCTTCAACTGCAAGTTCTGCGCGCGCTCGAAGAATTCCTTGTCTTTGGGATTGGAGCCCGGCCAGCCGCCTTCGACGTAATCGATGCCCAGCTCGTCCAGTTTCTGCGTGATGGCGAGTTTGTCGTCGACCGAAAAGTTGACGTTCTCGCCTTGAGAACCGTCGCGCAGCGAGGTATCGAACGTAGATATTCGCATCACTTAACAGCTTAGACGGTTACGGCTTGCTCTTCAGGTACGCCGGTCTCCTTCTTGCGCTTCTTAAGGAACGCCATCATGCCGCGCAGTTCGCGTCCGACGGTCTCAAGGGAGCTGCCACGAGCCGATTCGCGCATCGATTCGAAGCCTTTGCGGCCCGCTTTGTTCTCGGCGATCCAGGCGCGGGCGAATTCGCCGGATTGGATCTCGCCCAGAATCTTTTTCATCTCCACGCGCGTGTTCTCGTTAATGATGCGCGGACCGCGCGTATAGTCGCCATATTCCGCGGTATCGGAAATGGAATAGCGCATGTAGCCGAGGCCGCCCTCGTAGATCAGGTCGACGATGAGCTTCAGTTCATGCAAACACTCGAAGTAGGCGATTTCGGGAGCGTAGCCCGCTTCGGTCAGGGTTTCGAAACCGGCCCGAATCAGCTCGCTGACGCCGCCGCAGAGAACGGCTTGCTCACCGAACAGATCGCTCTCGGTTTCTTCGCGGAATGTGGTTTCGATGACGCCGGCTTTCAGGCAGCCCAGTGCGCGCGCGTAGGCCAGGGCGTTCTGGAGCGCTTGCCCGGAAGGATTCTGATGCACGGCGACCAAGCCGGGAACACCGACGCCTTCGGTGAACAGCTCCCGCACGCGATGTCCGGGCGCTTTGGGCGCTACCATGGAAACATCCACATCGGGCGGGGCTTCGATTTGACCGAAATGGATGTTGAAGCCATGCGCGAACATGAGCGTTTTGCCTTTGACCATGTGCGGCGCGATTTCGTTCTGGTAGAGGTCGCCCTGGATGTGATCGGCGACGAGCATCATGACGAAATCCGAGTGCCGGGCCGCGTCGCTGGTGCTGAGAACGCGCAGGCCGGCGGATTCCGCTTTCGGCCAGGACTTGCTTCCGCCGTAGAGACCGACCACCACGTCGACGCCCGAATCGCGCAGATTCAAGGCGTGGGCGTGACCCTGACTTCCGTAGCCGATAATCGCGACTGTCTTGCCGTTGAGCAACGACAGATCGCCATCTTGTTCATAAAACCTGTTAGCCATTGAGGACTCCGTCCATTTCTTCTTCAGCGCTCTCGGCCTGAACGCCGGCCACCGGAACCGGCGGCTGCAGGCGCAACTTGCGGGCTTCGAGCGAGACCGCGATCGAACCCGAGCGCGTGTATTCCATGTTGCCGTAGCTTTGCATCACGTCGAGAAACTCGTCGAGTTTTTCCGGATCTCCGGTGGCTTCGATGACGAACCCGTCGAGCGACGAATCGACGACGCGGGCGCCGAAAATCTCAGCTTCCTTGATGATCGCGCTTCTCTTATCCATGGGAGCGCGGACGCGGAGCAGGATCATCTCGCGGCAGACCGCGGGAGCTTCGGTGAGATCGGTCGCCTGCAGCACGTTGACCAGCTTATTCATCTGCTTGATGACCTGAGCGCGGAGGCGATCGTCGACGTCGACCACGATGCTCATGCGCGAGAGATCGGGATCGATGGTGCGCGCCACGGTGAGGCTTTCGATGTTGTAGCCGCGCGCGGAGAGCAGTCCGGTGACGCGCATGAGAGCGCCGGGTTTGTTTTCTAAGAGTACGGAAATGACTTGCAGCATGTTATTGGGCCACCGGTACGGCTGCCCCGAGAACCATTTCATTGATGGCGCCGCCCGCCGGAACCATCGGATAGACGTTCTCGAGAGGCGAGACTTTCACGTTCAGCAGATAAGGTCCAGGCTCGCGGACGGCTGCTTCCAGCGCGCCTGCCAGTTCGCCCGGCCGTTCCACCGTGCTGCCGCGGAAACCATACGCGCCGGCGAGTTTTTCAACATCGGGGAAACAATCGAGCTTCACCTGGCTGAGGCGATTGTTGTAGAACAACTCCTGCCACTGGCGGACCATGCCGAGATACCCGTTGTTCATGACGACGATCTTGACGGGCAACTGATAAGCGGCGAGCGTGGCGAGCTCGGGGATCGACATCTGGAATCCGCCGTCGCCGACGATGGCGAAGACGAGTTTGTCGGGCCGGGCGAATTGCGCGCCGATGGCCGCGGGCAATCCGAATCCCATCGCGCCGAGTCCGCCGGAATTGATCCAGAGCCGCGAGTGATGGAAGCGGATCAATTGGGCGGCCCACATCTGATGCTGGCCGACATCGGTGGCGACGATCGCTTCGCCGCCGGAGAGCCGGTCGATTTCGGTCATCAGATGCTGCGGCTTAATCTCGTCATCGGAGTGCGCGCGGTCGTAGGGATGCTCGTCTTTCCATTCGCGAATCTGCTTCCACCAGGCGCGCTTTCCAGCGGAGCTTTGATTTCGCGCCGTCGGCTCCAGTTCGGCGAGCAGCTTATTCAGCTTCTGCAGCACGCGCTTGGCATCGCCCACGATCGGGATATCGGCCTGCCGGTTCTTCGAGACTTCGGCCGGATCGATATCGACGTGGATTACGCGGGCGTTGGGCGCAAAGGCCGCGAGACGCCCGGTCACGCGGTCGTCAAAACGCACGCCGAGAGCAATCAACAGATCGCATCCGGTGAGGCCCATGTTGGCGGCATAGCTGCCGTGCATGCCCGGCATGCTGATGAAGTTGGGATGATCGGCAGGGAGTCCGCCGAGGCCCATCAAGGTGCAGACGGCGGGGGCATCCACGCGTTCGACGAGCTCGCGCAGTTCCGGTTCCGCGCCGGAGGCAATCACACCGCCGCCCGCGTAAATCATGGGACGCTCGGCTTCCCAGATCATCTGCGCGGCCCGGCGAATCTGCCCGGTATGGCCGTCCGCCGTTACCCGGTAGCCGCGCAAATGAATCTGATCCACGGGCTCGTAGTGCCCTTGAGCCTGAAAAACGTCCTTTGGGATGTCGACGAGAACCGGACCCGGACGGCCGCTCGACGCGAGATAGAAAGCCTCGTGAATGATCTGCGGCAGCTCGGCGATGTTCTTGACCAGGTAGTTGTGTTTGGTGCAGGAGCGCGTGATGCCGAACGTGTCGGCTTCCTGAAACGCGTCGCTGCCGATCAGCTTGGTGGAAACCTGTCCGGTGATGGCGACGATCGGAATCGAATCCATCAGGGAGTCGACCAGACCCGTCACCAGATTCGTGGCGCCGGGGCCCGAGGTCGCGCAGCAAACGCCGACTTTGCCGGTGGCGCGCGCATAGCCGGACGCGGCGAAGCAGGCATTCTCTTCGTGGCGCACCAGAACGTGTTTGATCGCGTGATCGTACAGCGCGTCATAGAACGGAAGGGTTACGCCGCCGGGGTACCCGAAAAAGCAATCGACCCCTTCGCGCGCCAGGCACTCCAAGAGCATCTTTGCTCCGTTCATCAAATTCGGGGCGCCGTTCATTAGATTCGACATGCAGTCCTCCGTCGTCGAGACATGGTGTTTAGAAAAGGAATCAGCGGGCTCGTTGACCTGCTTAGCAGGCGTCCGCAATTGGGACAGTAACGGTGAGGAGATAACGCGCCATCATCACTGCGTCGAGTGTAGCTCGGAAAGTTTCGTAAATGCAAGAGAATCTTTGCATAAGAAATGTTTATGAGGAGGCGGATGGCGATTCGGGGAACCAAAGTCGCGCAGCGGTGTCTAACTTGATGAAAAGAAACGCGCACAGTGAAGCGCAAAGGGCGCGATCCCGCGCTGCCAAACCGCAAAGGAACTCGTGAAGCTTGACGGCGCGGGGCGCGCTCCGTTTTGCGCGAGTCCATAGAAGCGCGGCGCGCCGGACTCCAACTGTGGCGGGAGGAACCTCGCCATGTTCGAAAACACATTTGTACCTGAAAAGTCGGAGCGCGGCGGCACCGTTGCGCTCGCGCTGATCCTGCAGACG
>NZ_CAJCHS010000378.1 GCF_903970205.1 Nevskia soli
AATCACGACACTGTCGTGGCCGGAGTTGTCGTAATCCGCGGTATCGATGCCCATGCCGGCGCGCTGCTTCCCATCCTCGCTATAGGCCACACCCGCGGAAATTCCGGTCTCCTCGAAGGTTCCATTCCGAAGATTGCTGTATAACTTATTCGCCTGGGTATCGTTGGCAACTAATAAGTCCGGCCAGCCATCGTTATCGAAGTCGAACATAGCTACGCCCAGAGATTTCGAACTGGTATCCAGTAATCCCGCCCGCGCCGTCACGTCTTCAAAGGTTCCGTCACCGCGGTTGCGAAACAGCCAGCAAGTCATACCGCGATAGGCTTCCGGAGTGCAGTACGCCTTGTGAGTACCATCGAGCGTGCATGGGACATTCGTTTCCGGCGACCACCTGACATAGTTACAAACGAATAAGTCGAGGAATCCATCGCGATCGTAATCGAACCAAAGCGCGGAGGTTGAAAGCGCGAGGTGATGCGCCAACCCGCTTCGCCTGGTCACGTCCACAAACCCTTTGCCCGTGTTATGCAGTAACCGGTTCTGGCCGAACCCGGTCAGGTAGATATCGGGATAGCCGTCATTGTTGTAATCGCCGATGGCAACTCCCAGTCCGTAGAAGTTGAAGTCCAGACCCATCGCGCGAGTTACATCGGTGAAGGTTCCGTTGCGATTGTTGTGATAGAGCGCGAGCGGCGTATTCCGGCGGCCATGCCCCGGCCAGTCCATCCCGTTGGTAATCAGGATGTCCTGCCACCCATCGTTGTCGTAGTCGAAGAACGCGCAGCCGGGGCCGAGCGTTTCGGGCAGGTACTTCGCCCCGAAGGCGCCGTTGTTGTGACGGTAATGAATGCCCGCGCGCTGCGTTACGTCGGTTAAGCGAAAGCCGGGATTGATGCCGAAGGTGGCCGCGCCGGCGGGCAGCGCGGCTGCGCCCAGCAAAAAATCGCGGCGTCGCATGGAACGAGCGGTCAGGGAGGGGTAACGAGGCCCTTCCGCACCGCGTACATCGCCAGGTCCGTCGCTTTGTGGATATTGATCTTGTCCATCAGATTCGCGCGATGAACGGCCACCGTGTTCACGCTCAAATCCAGAACGCCCGCGATCTCTTTGTTCGATTTGCCGTCGGCAATCAGCGTCAACACCTGCTTCTCGCGAGGGGTCAGGCGATCGAACGTGCTGTCTTCGTTCTGCGCCAGCGCCGCGCTCAGGAACTGCTTCCCGCTGGCAACCGTGCGAATCGCCTCGGGCAACTCGACATCGATCGCGTTCTTCAATAGATAGCCGTTCGCCCCGGCATCCATCGCGTTGCGCAGGTAATTCTCGTTCGAGTACATGCTCAGAATCAGGATCTTCGTCGTCTGATTCGTCTTGCGAATCTCGCGCGTGGCCTGGGCGCCATCGAGTTCCGGCATCGAAAAATCCGAGACCAGAACATCGGGCGAGAGTTGCGCGACGCGGTCGACGGCTTCACGCCCGGTGCCCGCCTCGCCCACGACCTCCATATCCGGCTCGTCCTGCAGGATGAGCCGGAATCCCTTCCGCACCATCGCGTGGTCGTCGGCTAGCAGGACGCGTATCTTTTTGTTTTCGGGGGTTGTCTCTTGAAATTGCTCAGGATTCATGCGGTATCGGAACCTCTAGCGAGACGCGCGTGCCACCTTCGGGCGCGTTCTCTAACTTAAGTCTGCCATGCACCAGTTCAGCTCGTTCACGCATGGCCACCAAACCGAGCCCCCGGCCGCGCTTGGCGTCTTCGGATCGCAAGCCGACGCCGCGGTCTTCCACTTCCAGCCGCAGGATCTCCGGCCAATACTGCACGCGCACCGCCGCGCTCTTCGATCCGGAATGACGCGCTACATTGTTCAACGCTTCCTGGAGGATTCGGTATACATGAATCGCCGTTTCGTCCTTAATCGCCGGACCGGTGCCCACCTTGCTGTAAGACACCGGTATTCCGGTCTGCTTTTCAAATGTCGGCACATACCACTCGACCGCCTTCTCCAAACCGTAATCGTCGATCACGGCTGGGTGCAGCATCTGCGACAGCGAACGCACCTTATCCAGCGCGGTCTGTGCCATTCCCTGGACATCTTCGAGATCGGCGTGGAGCGGCGAATCGGCGGGTACACGCTTTCGTTCGATGCGCGCCAGCATGGCTCCGATGGCGGTGAAGATCTGCCCGAACTCGTCATGCAGCTCGCGCGATACCGAGCGCAGCACCTCTTCCTGAACCGAAATGAGTTTGCGCGCCAGCACGCTCTTGTGTTCGGATAAGGACGTCATCTGCTCGAACATTCGGCGGTTGGTGTAAGCGACCGACAACGCGGTAACGATGATCGCCGCCAGCGCCGCTAACAGAAACGTGTAGATATCGCGCTCCACGCCGGTGTAGATCCGCTCAATTTCATTGGTTGTCTGCTGGTCCAGTTCATTGTTCTGAATCAGCATGCGGGAGATTCTCTGGGAGAGCGATTCGCGCTGCGGACGAAGCGTTCCCACGATCAGATCGCGCGCCCCCTTTTCGTCCCCGGCTTTGGCAAGCGCAAATACCTGTTCAGTAGCCTTGTCCAGATTACGCAACGCAATAGCGAGTTGCTCCTGATCCGCGTCTTGTTCGGGATAAGGCGCGAGCGCCGCTTCTTTGCGAATGGCGTCGGCGAGTTGCATCCGCAAGCGCTTGAACTCAGGCTCGAACCCGATTAACCCGTACTGATCTTCAACCACGTCGTGAAGCGCGAGGCCGAGCGAGTACAAGGAATCCTGAATGCGCATCAGCTGGAGCGTGTCCAGACGGTTGCGCTCGACGGTGTTGGCCTGTAGTCTGCGCAGACTGGCGACCTGGCGGCCGGTGAACAGCGCGTACAAGATCAGCGCCGCCAACGATACGGCGAACCCGATCATCAGCCGCGGCGTTGGACTTGTTCTCAATCTCTTGATTCTATCCGCCGGAATTCGATTACGATATTTCCATGGCCAATGCAGCGAAAACGCAGGACTTTAGCAATCATGTGCGCCTCGACCCGCCCTTTCATTTCTTTTTGGTTCCGGTTTTCCTGCTGACGTTCTTATTCCAGATTGCGCGGACCGTTCGGCACCCGTCGTTCTGGAACGGCTGGTTGATCCTCGTTGCGTTTGCGGCTGTTGTCGCGCTGGGGTTGATGCGCATGTACTCATTGCGCGTTCAAGACCGGGTGATCCGTCTTGAAGAACGCCTGCGGCTCAGTATGTTGGATCGCGAGGGGTTGCTGGGCAGCCGGGCTTCCGATTTGACGATGGGACAAGTCGCCGCATTGCGTTTCGCGTGTGACGAAGAAGTTTGTCTCTTGGCGCAGAGAGCGCTGAACGAGAATCTGAAACCGAAAGAGATCAAGCAATCGATCAAGAACTGGCGCCCTGATTTCCACCGGGTGTAGTAAGGCCGGCGGCATGACCGTGAACTACCGAGCCGCGAGGGCAACGGAGCGGTTGCTGTGCGTGACGGGTATCCCTCGCGGGGATAACCGCTCCGTTGCCTTCGCGGCTCGGGTCAACGCGGCTGACAGCGGACGACCCTCCCTTTCGGTCGGGCTCGGAGTGGGGCTGTACGGTCCCTTTCATCCTTGGTTGTGAACCGAAGGGTCATGAAGAGCCGTCGGCGACGGAAAACGTTAGCCTAATAGGCCGCCGTGTCCCAGTCCCGCTACTTCCCACGAAGAGACGCGGTAACGGGCCAGCAGCGGTGGAAGCAGTAAGTCGACGACGTTCGGTTTTGCCGAACGGAAGCAGCCCGGCGCAGACAGGATCGGCGTCTCGTTGAAGTAACTCAGCAGCATCAGATTGCCGGGCTCCACGGGGGCGAGAAAGCGCTCCATCTGACCGCCGACCTGAGTCAGCGCGCGGCCGATCACGTCTTCCGGGCCCGCGGGCGCCGTGGTTGACGCAATCAGGATGGCCGACGGTTTGGAGCGGGTTAACTGGTTCAGCGCGCGGGCGACCGAGGCCTCTTCCTCCACACAGCTCACCGCGAAGGACGGCACGTAGCCGAAGCGCTCCAGCCGCTGCCGCATGATGTTCTCGAACAAGGTGCGGGCCCGGTCTCCATTCTGCGGGTCCGAATAGAGCACGCCGACGGTAGGCCGCGTTACGGGACGCGCCTGCATGATCGGACCCCGCTCCCGGAGCATGTTTACCAACCCGTCAACGTCCGACTTGGCGACTGCGAAGGGCGCGCTCTTGATGGTTGCGATCCGCTGCCCGGGTCCGGCGAAGCTGAAATTCAATGCGGTCGCGATCACCATTCCGGATGTGCAATTGACCTGCTTCAGTAAGTCGTCGTCTACCAGCACGCAGCAACTTTGGGTGGCGTGCAGATTTGCACGTCCCCCGGCGGCCAGTTTGATTTCGTAGGCCCCGCACCCGATCTCCGCGGCAACCGCGCAGACGGCCGCATCTTCGGAGACTTCGCCCTCTTCCAGCTCGGTTACCCAGATGCGATCCATTCCCTCCAACTCGAGCACATGGACATCTTCGTCGCTGATAATGTGCCCTTTGGACAGAAGCTTTTTGCCGCCGGCTCGGAATACCGTACAGCAGAGGATTCGTCCGATCGATGTCTTTACGTCAACCGTCTGTGCCTTCATATGCCCCTCAAAGTCACTCTCTTGCAGGCTACGCGGCCTTTTCCATCGAAAAGCGCGCGTTCGCAAACAGCAGTAGCTCCCACTCAAACTATTCTCAAAGAAAATCTCTTGGGCCAAAAATTACGTTGAAAGCCGCTCTCCATTGCAACGAATATATACCTAAACTTAGAGAAACGAGAGAAAAAAATACGAAATAGGGGTGATTTTAAGGAATTATTTATTATTTTTTTAAATTTGCCGGACTGGAGTCCCCGGGGCTTGCAATCCGCTCGCCGGGAGCGTCCGATTTAGGAGGTCGATCTCGAGCGGACGAGTGTGGTTCCCGCAGCCGATCCGGCGAAGATTTTCGCCAATACGCCGGGCGCCCCCGCGGCAATCGTCACGGTCGGCACGGCGCTCTCCAACGCCGCGGCAGCCGCGTTCAATTTGGCCTGCATGCCGCCCGTCGCGACACCGGTCGCAATCAGTTCCGCCACAGCCGCGATGTCCAACTGCCCGGCCCAATTCCCGGTCGCGTCTCTCACTCCGGGAACATCGGTGAGAAAAACGAGGTGATCCGCCTGCACCGCCGCCGCGCACGCCGACGCCATCTGGTCCGCATTTACGTTGTAGAGCGCGCCATTATCGTCGCCGGCCAGGCACGCGATCACCGGAATGTAGCCGTTGTTGCTCAGCAGATGAAGCAACTCGGGGTCGAGTCCGATAATTCGCCCCACAGCGCCGAGTTCGCGCGAGAGCTGAGTCGCGGTCGTGATGCGCGCATCGACCCCGGTTAGGCCAACGGCGGAGCCGCCCTCCCGGCGTATAGCGGCAACGATCTGCGTATTGACACTCCCACCCAAAACCTCGGCGACCGTTTGCATCGCCTCGTCCCCAGTCACCCGCAGCCCTCCGGAGAACCGGCTTTCGATCCCGCGGCGCTCGAGCGCACGTGTCAATTGTCGGCCGCCGCCATGCACCACGAACAGCTTGATACCGGCAGCTTGCGCAGCGACAATCTGTGCCGCTAAGTCCCGGAGCAACTCCACGTCTTCCGCCAGCGTGCCCCCGAGCTTGATGAGCGCTCTCAACGCAGCGCCTTCAAACAACCCATGGCCTTAAAGAAGACCTTCCGTTTCGGGGAAGCCAAGCATCAGATTCATGTTCTGAATCGCCTGCCCCGCCGCGCCTTTGCCCAGATTGTCAATCGCTGTCACGACCAGACCACGCCCCGTGATTTCGTCCAGTTCGAAGCCGATATCGCAGAAATTCGTACGCGCAACCTGCCGTAAATCGGGGAACGATCCGGCGGCATGCAGCCGGATAAAGGGCTCGGTTCGATAGCTTGCAAGATACGCGTCCGCAATCTCGTCCGGTTTCACCCCTCGCGCCGTGCGGAAGTAAATCGTCTCCAAAATGCCCCGGTCGAGCGGCAGCAGTTGCGCGGTGAAGCTGAACTCGCTCTCTTCGAGGCAGCTGTTCATCAGAACCTCCGGTACGTGCCGGTGCGTGCGGCCGCCATAGACCAAGAAGTTTTCAGTTACTTCGCAGAAGCTGGTCTTAAGCGACGCTTTCCTGCCGGCGCCGCTCACGCCGCTCTTCGCGTCGCAGATGATCCCGGCCGAGCGCTCGACCAATCCGTTGGCGATCAACGGACGGATCGCCAGATTCGCAGCCGTCGGATAACAGCCTGGATTGGCAATGAAGCGCGCGCCCGCAATGCGCTCGCGGTAAAACTCCGGGAGCCCGTATACGGCCTCAGCTAGCAGCGCGGCGTGCGGATGGCCGGCGTTGTACCAGCGGGCGTAGCGTTCCGCGGTTGCGAGCCGGAACGCGCCGCTCAAATCGATCACGGGCGCACCGGCGTCCAACATCCGTGGCGCAAGCTCCAGCGAAACCTCGGGCGGCGTGGCGAGGAACACCAAGTCCAGATGCTCGCGGCGCACGACATCGGTATTGAGGTCGACGCGCTCCATTCCAGGACGGGTCACATAGACGGGTCCCTCGGCCGCGGCCTCGCGGTGATCCAGGAGGACCGGTTGGGTGGATGGGTGCCGGGTCAGCAGGCGCACCAACTCCGCGCCGCTGTACCCGCGGTGACCGGCTACGCCGACGCGGAATGACATCGATAACTAAATATTAGATACGTTCCTGGGCCGACCGCTGCGCGAGCTCGCCAATTAGGGGCAGCGAATAGGCTTCCCCATGGCTGGTCTTGATCAGCATGAACACCCAGACGCCGATCAGGAACCATTCGAGCAGTTGGTCGAGCCGGAAGGTGCTGTGGGGAATCGACGCGAAGATCGGCTGTACCGTCCACTCCACCAGCAGGTAGGCGGCAAATATATACAGGCCCTGGAAGGCGTGGAAACGTAGCGCCCGATCGTTCTTATAACGCCGGGCCCCGAGCGCGAACACACACGCGATCCACCCGGCAACTGGGATATAGCACAAGATCGCGAGCTTACGCGGTGAGACGCCCGCCAGCGGGTCGGCGCAGGACCGCCCGTAATAGGGCGCCCGCGGACCGCCTGTCACCGGCTGTCGCGATCCGCACTGCGAGCAGAACAAATCGGCGTCCGCGACCTGCTTCCCGCACTGGCTGCAATAGGGCATCCTACTGCTCACTACGATAACCCGCTTCGCTGAGTTCCGTAAAACATCGGATGTGCTCCCGCCTGTTGATAACATTCCAAAGTGCAAACGATGCGCTCAATCGCCCTGACGCTGCTCGCCGCCGCTCTTGCCTGCCAGGCCGCCGAGAAGACACTCGACATCTACTTCATGGACGCCGAAGGCGGCCAGGCAACTCTCTTCGTCACGCCCGCCGGGCAATCCATACTCGTTGACACCGGATGGCCCGGCGCGCGCGATGCGGACCGTATCGTCGCCGCCGCGCACCAGGCAGGAATCACGAAACTCGATTACGTACTCATCACGCATTTCCACATCGACCACGTCGGCGGCGTTCCGGAACTCGTCAAGCGCCTTCATGTCGATACGTTCATCGATCACGGCACCAGCGTGGAGCATGACAAAGCGGGCGACGCGCTTTACAAGGCATATGTCGACGCGCGGGCGCAAACCCGGCACATCGAGATCAAGCCCGGCGACCGCGTTCCGCTCAAAGGGATCGACTGGCAAATCGTCAGTGCCGCCGGTGACCTGATCACCCAGCCGCTTCCCGGCGCAGGCCAGAAGAATCCGCTGTGCGGTACGGATGCGCGCCGCGACGTCGACACCACGGAGAACGCTCGCTCCGTCGGCAGCTTGATTACTTTCGGCAAATTCCGCGTGGTCGACCTAGGCGATCTCACGTGGAACAAGGAGCAAGAGCTGGTTTGTCCGGTGAATCGCATCGGGACGGCGGACGTCTACATCGTGAGCCATCACGGGATGAATATGTCCGGATCGGCCACGTTCGTTCACGCGCTTCAGGCGCGCGTCGCGATCATGGACAATGGAGCGCGTAAGGGTGGCACGCCCGAAGCTTATCAGGCGATTAAGAGTTCGCCGGGAATTACGGATATCTGGCAACTGCATCGCGCGGTCGCGGGCGGCGATGCCAACAACACAACGGATCAACTTACGGCGAATGTCGCGGAAACACCGGACCAGGGATTCGGGATTAAGTTAAGTGCGCAACGCGATGGATCGTTTACCGTGACTAACCTGAGGACGGGTTTCTCTAAGAGGTATCCTGCGCGATAGCTTCGACAAGAAAGCGGTTAGTCCGCCGGCGGACCGTAGACGTGAACCACTTGGCCAGCCTCGATCGTCAGCAACGCCGTTACCAACTGAGGGAAGAGCGGCCGGTAGAAATTGATTTTGTTCCGGGCCGACTTGATGCCCCGGGAACGCTTCAACCATCAATGCAGGCGTCTATAACGATGCGCACGTCAGCTGTTCCATTGCGATATCGCGGCTCAATTCGATGAACGAGAATACGTTTTTCCGGGGAATAGGCATCAAGATCGAGGCAAAAGTGTTTCCATGCAAGCGTCTCGAGTTCAATGAAATCACCGTAGGATATGCCGCGCCACTGACGAACACGATGCTATTTGCGCGGGTTCGAAGCAGGTGTCGAACCTGCGAGACGGAGTCTGGGATCGATACCTTTCTGCCACCATTGATGCTCGCCGTATGATTCCCGGTCGCCTTTGCTTCTATATAGCGTCCGTCACCGCACCACTCCGGGGAAATAGCGATGTCAAGATGAAACCCCGTCGGTACTTTGGCTGTGCATGCTATCTGGCTGCAACAAACGCCCGTCACAATCGTAAAGAGAACTGCCGCGGTGCCATTCATTGACTTACGCGGGAACAATCTCACCGCCGGCCGGCGCTGCTTCGGCACTTAGCGCTTCCAGAGTCGGCAGCTGCTCTTCCGGCGCGGTCGCTTCCGCCATCACCGGCATGCGCTCCTGCAGCAGCAGCTCCGTCGCCAGCACGGCCGGATGCGAATGGAATAGCTTCTGGATCGCG
>NZ_CAJCHS010000379.1 GCF_903970205.1 Nevskia soli
TCGCGTGACTGCCGCGAAATCTGGTCATAAAGCTCGCGATCGGTCACCAGCTCGCGCAGCGCTTTCTTCCACGGCCCGATATCCTGCGGCGGCACCTCCGCCACCGGAACCATGTTCGCGTCCACTCGCGCGTGGTACCGCTGAATCTGATTCACCGGCAACAGATACGGAACGCCCAGCTTCGCTTCATGCAAGCCGCCGACATCGCTGGCGATCACCGGGATCCCGCGAATCATCGCCTCCACCACCATGCGCGAGCGCGCCTCGGCCCACACCGAGGGCACCAGCACCACCTTCGTCTGCCGCAAAAAGACCGCGATGTCATCGACCGGATCGAACAAGGTAATGTTGACGTGACCGCGCAACAGCGCCAGATCGTCGGCATTCGTACCCCACGTCGGCACGGCCGCGAACTCGAGATCCGGCATCGCTTCCGCCAGTGCTGCAAATATTGAAACGCCCTTCACGGCGCACGGATTCACCATCAGCACATAGCGATTTTCAAACCGCCCCATCGCCGAGTAATCGCCGGGTTCCAGCAGCGAGATCGGCACATGAATCGCAGAGAAGCCACCCCATCGCCGCACATACTCGGCCACGTACTCGCTCACGCCGATGATTGAATCGACGCGCCCGATCATCTCAGTCTTCGCCGGGTTGGGAAACGCGCAGTCCGGCCCGAACGGTACGGCCACGGTCGCCCGCACCAGATACACGACGCGCGCCCGCGGCGCTCGCAGCGCGACTTCCAGCAACAGCGCGCCGGGGTCGTCGGTGGAACAGAGAATCACATCGGGATCGAACGCCGCAATACGGTCGGCAAAGAGGTTCCGCAGCTTCGGATTGTTGGCCGACGTAAATACGCGCACACCGTTACGCGTGAACCCGATCACACCGTTCTCCTCGGATTCAATCGGTGTGCCGCGCGCCGCAAGCTCGGCCACGAAGCTCTGCTCAGTTTCCTCGCTGAACGTCTCCAAACGAGCGAATACTTCAACCTCGTGCCCACACGCGACCAGCGCTTCCATCAGCAGCCGGTTCGATTTATCGCCGCCGCCGTGCGACGGAAAATAAAGCGAGTTGTGCGCCAGCAAAATTCGCATACCGCCCCGCATTCCGGGCCGTAAACCGACCAGCATCTTCTCGATGGCGCCCGGATCGATTCCCTGCACGAACTCCAGCGCGGCTTCCCGCGATCGCTCCGATTCGCGCTCGTACACCGTACGATCGCCGGTCAGCTCGCGCAGCGCCTTCACCCACTGCCCGGCATCCTGGGGAGGAATCACGGGGCGCGGCATCCGCACTTCATCGAACTCCGCTCGATACTCGACGATCGGATTCACGGGCAGCACATATCCGGTTCCGTGCTTGGCCTCGATCAGCCCGCCCGAATCGCTCGCGATCACCGGGATTCCGCGCAGCATCGCTTCCATCGCGATCAACCCGAATCCCTCGTACCAGAGCGAAGGCATCAGCAGCACGCGCGTCCGCTCCAGCACTTCTTCGATGTGACGGACGGGCGGGAGCAATTTCACGTTGGGGAGCGAAGCAAGCAGCGTGCGATCGTCACTTGTCGTTCCCCAACCCGGCAGCGCGGCGAACGATACAGACGGCATCGCACGCGCGACAGCTGCGCATAAGCTGATTCCCTTCACCGCGCAAGGATTCACCATCAGCACGTCGCCATGATCGAAACGCGCGAAGTTGTCCCAAGGCCCAGGTCCATAAACCGCGGGTGGAATCACATGCGGCCGGACACCCAGATGCCGCTCGACGTATCCGGCCATGTGTTTCCCGATGACGACGACGGCAGCGGCCCGGCGCGCGCGCGCGGCGGCATGCGCATCCGGGCTCCAACTCTCCGGACCGAACGGAAGGAACTGCGGCGTGTGCGCGAGATAGATGATCCGCCCCGGCGCGGCCTCGTCGGCCTCACGCAGCAGCGCGTGCCCGATGTCCTCCGACGAAACGAAAACCCAGTCCGGCCCGAACTCCCGAATCGCCGCAGTCAGAGCTCCCGTACGGCGTACGAGATCGCGGATGGAACTCACCACGATCCCGCTCGGCAGCACGATGTCGTCGCGCTCGCGATCCGGATCGACCACAAATCCCTGGCTGCCGGCCTCCGATCGCACGCGCTCTACTTCGCCCGGCGCGGCGCTGCAGACCACGCGGCACGGATGCCCGCGCCACGCCAGATATTCGAGCCACACCGCATTTGAACGCGTCGAACCGCCCCGCGGCGGAACGAACGACGCGTTCGACGTCAGCAGGATCCGCATTAGCCGCGCAGCTCGTTTTCGAGCATCCGCTGCGCTTCCTCTTCCGTGAGGTTCTCGATTTCGGCGAGCAGCGCCGCGTACTCCGGGTCATCGGCGTGGCCGACTTCGAACAACTCGATCGAGTGCGCGAGTTCGGCAACGGTCAGCGTCCCGGTATAAACAACTTCGAGCGGCAAATCCACGCCAAGGTCCTGATGCAATCGGGAAGCCAGCTGCACGGCAAGCAGCGAATGGCCGCCGAGATCGAAGAAGTTATCGTGGATGCCGACTTCCGCGACGGCGAGCAGCTCCGCCCAGAGAACGCAAAGGCGCCGCTCCAGATCGGTTCGCGGCTGCCCGTGCGCCGTATGCGGGGTCATCTTCCCGCGACGGATTGCGGCGAGTAGATCGGCAGGCGCGCGCAACTGAGCAATGGCCGTGTAATCCGGCGCGCGTCGGCTTTGCGGTGCGGTGGGCGGCACGGGCTCGACATCGTGAGGCAGCGACTTGCCGGCTTCGTACCGGAGTCCGGCCAAATCCACGCCGCGAAAACGAAACGGCTCATCGCCGGCGCTCTTGCGGACGCTCTTGAGGAAGCGGTAAGCCGGTGCGTTCCGTGCGGTGCCGGCGAACTGCACATGGACGGTGTCGGCCCTCTCGCCGAGTCGGCGCAGCATGGCATGCTCAACACCGCGCCCCAATGCACGGCAACTCAGCAGAAACGTATCGACTTCCGTTTCGCCGCGCTCTTCGGTAAACAACACCAATCCGACGATGCCGTAGTCGCCGAATCGATCGCGCACCTCGACGACAAACCCGCTTCCTTCACGGAGAAACGCCGCGACTTCCGCTTCGTTGCGACGGCGCGTGGTCGTATTCATCTGATTCGTGCGCTGCGTCAGCTGCGCGGCTCGCGCCAAGTGCTCCTGACGAATCTCGCGGAACGCAATCTCCAGCTTCAAGCCGGCGATGAACTCGTCCAGATTGCGCGCCTGCCGCTCCCAATCCGCGCGCTGCGCCTGTTCCGCATAAGCTTCCGTGCGGCGCTGGTCTTCGCCGGTCACCGCGATCGCCGCGTCGTCGAACACCCAGACATGCCTCAGAAACTCGGGGATCTCGTCCGCGATCGGCGGCAGCGCGATGGCAGCCACCTCGGGCCACTCCGCCCGAACCTCCGCCGCCTCCATCGGGTTGTCATCCACGAACACGAAACTATCGAGCCCCAGCCTCAGTTCCGACGCGATCGCGTCCAGCCCGACCGACTTCGGCTCCCAATTCACGCGCCGCGCCACGAAATCCGCAAGCCGCAGCGGCATGTCGGGATGCGCGCGAAACGTCTCAACCACATCGGTCTCGTTGTTCTTACTGGCGAGCGCCAGCACGCGACCCCTGGCACGCTGCTGCGCCATGAACTCCTGCAACCGGCGGCGCGGCGGATCCACAACGACGCCCAGCGGGCCATCCTCGCCGCAAACGCCGCTCCACAACGTGTCGTCGCAGTCGAGCGCGATGACCTTAACCGGCGTTGCGTGCAGCCGATGCACTTCTCGCAGGATGGACAGCGCCAGCGCGGCGAAGTATTCGGCGGTATAAGGAATCGCTCCGAGCGCCTCCGCATGCGGATCGTAAATCTCTTCGACCGGGTAGAGCGCGGTGTCGACATAGCTTCCGCCAGTCCAACGCGTTCGCAGCTCCGCTTCAAGATTGTTCCCGTTCGGCGGTGTGACGCCGACGATCAAACGCGCCCCATGATTCTCAAAGGATGACCGCAGCGCCGCGGCAAGTTCTTCCGCCTCTCCGCAATCGCCCGCCCGGACCAACATGACGTTCACTCGCGCGAAGTCACCGCTCCCATGCACCGCGAACGGACCGTGCGGATCAAGCAACGTCTGATGCACCTGCGCAAACGGAGCGAAGACGACCGACGCATCCCAACCCAACAACTGGAACAGATATTCGAGCGGCTCGCGAAGAAGTTCGGCGGTGAAACTGGCGCTGATAACGAGGCGCACGGCGGGCATTCCACTTCAGTGTAAATAGCGATGTGGGCGATTCTTGATACCGGCCAAGCGTGCTACTAGGCGAACTCGAGCCGTTTCAGCTTGATACGCTCGCGACGCACCTGCGCCAGGTCATATTGAGCCTGTTGCACGAGCCATCCTTCTTCGCTTCGTCCGAAAACTTCAGAAATCCTCACGGCCATTTTGAGGCGACTTGCCGCGCTTCCCGTTTTCAAGTTCCGATAGCGTCAGTGATAATCGACATAGTCAACGTCGTGCACACCTCCATCGAAACGGAAACCGTCACAGCTTAGAGGTCTTTCAACTCGTCTTTTAGAGGACGCATTTTCTGGGCCATTCCTAGCAGTTCACAACATGCCGGCCGCTCGTGCGTTTTCCCAGGCAGCGCGCGTGGTGGGGCTGTGGCGTTCCGCGAGATCGATCAGCTCGGGCAAAGAGTATTGGTGACGAGGATCGATCGGCGTGCGCGGATCGCGATCCGCCGCGTGCTGCTGCTCCGAACTGAATCCCGGCGGCGGTTGCCAGGGCCGATCGGGCGAGACGGAAATGCGCTGGGCCTGGGCGGACGACAGACTGAATAGCAATAAGGCGGCGCACATCGGAGGCCCGCAGACACGTGCCGCCGGGACGCAAGAGTCGGCTCCGTTACAGCGCGTCCTGACGAATTCAGTCACCTGTAGAAAAGAAATCTTACCTGATGCGGAGCAAGAAAGGCTTGCCGTGCGCGACCGGTCGCCCGGATACTTGTCTGTTCGTTACTCTCTGGCCAGCGCTCGCCGCACAATAGCCGGCTCTTTCGCTATCACAGTCAGATAGGCGCGCGCGGCCGAATCCGGTTGCCGCCCGCCCTGCTCCCATTCCTGCAGCGCGCGCTTGCTTATACAGTAGGCTCGCGAGAATTCCGCCTGAGACATCTTCACGCGCTTGCGAATGGCCTTAACGTCGATCGGCTTCGGCCAAACTTGCTCCAACTCGACCTCACCCCGATCATGCGCCAGAACCAGCTTCATTCCCTCAATTAGGTCTGCACCGAACTTTGTCTTCTTTGCGCCGGCTTTTTTGGCCATGGCTACTGCGCTCCTTTCAAATGCGCGACGATTTGCCGCAAATAGGTGCAGTCCGCCTCACCCCACAAGCGATAATAAGAGTTCCAAGACATCACATGGAATCTTCGTCCGTCGATCTGAAGCAGACGCTGAACCTGCCACGCACAGATTTCAGCATGAAGGCCAACCTTACGCAAAGCGAGCCGCGCATGCTCGCCCGTTGGTCGGATGAGGATCTCTACGGCCAGATTCGCAACGCGCGCGCCGGGCGGCCCACGTACATCCTGCACGACGGACCGCCCTACGCCAACGGCGATATCCATATCGGCCACGCATTCAATAAGATCCTCAAAGACTTCATGATGAAGTCGCGCACCATGGCGGGGTTCGATACGCCCTATGTGCCCGGGTTCGACTGCCACGGACTGCCCATCGAGTTCAAAGTCGACCAGCTCCTGGGATCGAAGAAGGCGAAGATGTCGGTCGCCGAAATCCGCCAGGAGTGCCGGAAATATGCCGCGAAATGGGTTGCGACGCAGACGAAGCAGTTCGAGCGGCTCGGGATCTTAGGCCGCTGGAACGATCCGTACCTGACCATGAGCCCGCAGTATCAGTCCGTCATCGCGGGCGCGTTCGTCGATTTTCTCGACAAAGGCTACGTGTACAAAGGCCTGAAGCCGGTGCATTGGTGCATCCACGATCGCACCGCGCTGGCCGAGGCTGAGGTCGAGTACGAGGACCACAGCAGTCCGTCGGTTTGGGTGCGGTTTGCGCTAGCTTCCGATCCGGCAACGATCGACGCCGCACTCGGCGGCAAGCGCGTGTTCGCGCTGATCTGGACGACGACACCATGGACCCTACCGGCTAACCTCGGAATCGCGTTCCATCCGAAGTATCCGTACGCGGCGTTTGAGACGGCTTCCGGGGACACGACAGGCGACACGTACATCGTCGCTCAGGAACTGCTCGCCGCGACGGCCGAGCGCTGCGGCTGGACCGAAGGCGCCATCGTAGCGACGTTCCCCGGCGCGCAGCTCGAACGCGCGATCTTCCGGCATCCATTTCTGGATCGCGATTCCCTCGGCATCCTGGCGGATCACGTAACGCTGGAACAAGGCACCGGCGCGGTGCATACAGCTCCGGGTCATGGCCAGGAAGATTACGTCGTCGGCCAGAAGTACGGACTGCCGGTTTACTGTCCCGTCGATGGCTCCGGCAAGATGTATGAGCCCGCCGGAACGGGTCCCCTGCCGCCCGAGATTCTCGGCAAGACTGTCTGGCAAGCCAACCCGGTCATCATCGAAATCCTGAAAGCGAACGGCGCGCTGCTGGCGCGGCAGAAGATCGAGCACAGCTATCCGCATTGCTGGCGCTGCCACAACGCGACGATTTTCCGCGCCACCGAGCAGTGGTTCATCGGCATGGACCGCAATCATCTGCGCCAACGCGCGCTCGATGCGATCAAGACGGTGCGCTGGATGCCGGAATGGGGCGA
>NZ_CAJCHS010000380.1 GCF_903970205.1 Nevskia soli
CCGCGGTGAGCACGCCCACAATCGCGACGATGTTCAGCGCCGTTCCGGAATGGACGAACAGAACCGAAGCACGCGCTACCAGATAGACGCCCGCCGTGACCATCGTCGCTGCGTGGATCAGCGCGGAAACGGGCGTCGGACCTTCCATCGCATCCGGCAGCCACACATACAACGGCAGCTGTGCCGATTTGCCGCACGCGCCGACCAGCAGCAGCAGCGCGATGGCGGTCAACACGCCTTGCTGCTTCCCGGCCGCGGCGTCGAACACCGTTCCGAAATCGAGCGTGCCGAACGTGACGACGATCAGGAACATCGCGAGGGAAAATCCGAAATCGCCGATGCGGTTGACGATGAACGCCTTGTTACCGGCGTCGGTCGCGCTCTTGCGGTCGAACCAGAATCCGATCAGCAGATAACTCGCAAGACCCACGCCTTCCCATCCGACAAAGAGCACCAGGAAGTTCGCCGCCAGCACCAGCACCAGCATGAAAAACATGAACAGATTCAGGTACGCGAAGTAGCGCGCGAAGCCCGGATCATCCGCCATGTATCCGGCCGAGTAAACGTGAATCAGCGAGCCGACGCCGGTGATCACAAGCAGCATGATGGCGGTCAGGCGGTCGACGGAGAAGTCGCAGCCGACGCGAAATTCGCCGCTCTGAATCCAGGTGAAGTAGCGTTCGATATGCGCGTGATCGAGCGGCTTCAGCCCGTTCAGCACGAGCATCACGCTGAGGAACGAAGCCAGCGGAGCGATGATTGCGATCGTCCCAACGACGGTCTTCGGCAGCTTGCGACCGAACAGCCCATTGATCAGAAAGCCGCAGAGCGGCAGGATCGGTATCAGCCAGAGAGGCGGCATGGTTAGTCGTTCATCTCGCTGATTTCATCAATGTCCAGAGTGTTGCGGTTTTTAAAGACAGTCAGAATGATAGCGAGTCCCACGGCGGCTTCCGCGGCGGCGACCACCATCACGAAGAAGGTGAAAATGTGTCCGTTCACTTGCCGCAGTTGATACGAGAACGCGATGAATGACAGGTTCACGGCGTTGAGCATGAGCTCGATCGACATGAAGACGGTGATGATGTTTTTGCGGAACAGGAAGCCCGCGATGCCGAGGCAGAAGAGGATCGCGCTTAGGATCAGGTACCAGGAAAGAGGGACACCGTGTGCCATCATTCCATCTCCTTCTGAGCCAGAACGACGGCGCCGATGATCGCGATCAGGATCAGGACGGAAGTGACTTCGAAGGGCAGCAGATAGTTTTCAAACAGCGCGCGTCCGATGGCTCGCGCGGAACCGCCCTGGAATGCGCCGAAGTGAACCGGCGTGGCGTCGCCGAAGTTCACGGCAAAGAAGTAAATCAGTATTCCGCCGAAGCCGATCAGGACCGGCGCTCCGAGCACTTTCACCATCAGCGAACGCCCCGCGCGTTGTTCCGCGCCCGCGTTCAGCAGCATGATGACGAAGATGAAGAGCACCATGATTGCGCCCGCGTACACGATGATCTGCGCCATGGCGATGAACTCCGCGCCGAGCAGCAGGTAGAGCACCGCAAGCGACCCCATCACGCCGACCAGCGATAACGCGCTCGAGATGGGATGCGTCTGCATCACCACGCTAATACCGCAGCCGACCGCTACTGTCGCGAACAAAAGGAAGAAGAAAATATCCATCGCTATTTCGCCGTTAATGCTACCAGTAACCCGGTGATCAACAGGTTGATGAGCGCGGCGGGGAACAGAAATTTCCAGGCGAATCCCATCAACTGGTCATAGCGGAAGCGCGGAAGCGTGGCGCGCACCCACATGAAGATGAAGAGCAGCGTCCCGACTTTGGCCGCAAACCAAAAGAACGGAATCAGGAACTGCTGCAGGAAAGGCAGCAGGAACAAGGCGGCAAGTATCCAGAAGATGAGCGCGACTACCGGGAAGGTGAAGCCATCGCGTTTGCGCCGCGGCGTCAGGCCGGCATAGAGCGCGACTGCGCCAACAATGAACAGCAGCACCGGTGGAACGAAGTTCGAACCGAGCGATGCCGGGAACAAAGGAGTCCAGCCGCCCAGGAACAGGATGGTCGTGATCGCCGTGATCGTGATCATGTTGGCGTATTCCGACATGAAAAACGCCGCGAACTGAAGACTGCTGTACTCGGTATGGAAACCGGCGACGAGTTCGTTCTCGGCCTCGGGTAAATCGAACGGGACGCGATTGGTTTCCGCGAAACCCGCAATCACGAATATCAGGAAGCTGAAGATCTGCGGGAACGGCCCGTTGAACACCGACCAGCGCGGCAGAAATCCAAAATTGAAACCGGCTTGCGATTGGACGATCTCACGCAGGCTCAGCGTCCCGGCGAGCAATAGAGGCGCGGTGATCGCGAGACTCAACGGAAGCTCATAGCTCACCATCTGCGCCGAGCTGCGCAGGCCGCCAAGCAGGCTGTACTTGTTGTTGGACGACCATCCGGCCAACGCCACGCCGTAAACGCCCATCGAGCTGATTGCCAGCACGAAGAGAATGCCGACGTTCAAATCGGTCAACTGCATCCACGTGTGGTAGCCGCCGACCGAAACTTCAGAGCCGAAGGGGATCACCGAGATCGAGGTCAGCGCCATCGTGATCGCCAGGACGGGAGCCAACAGGTAGAACGGCCGGTTCACATACGAAGGCAGCAAGCCTTCTTTGGTGACAAGTTTGACGACATCGGCCAGCGGCTGCATCAGCCCGTGCGGGCCCACGCGCGACGGCCCGATGCGCACCTGCACATGCGCGATCACCTTGCGCTCCACCCACTGCAGGTAGGCCAGGGTGGTCATCAGACCCGCGAACACCACCGCGATCTTTAACAGACTGACTAAGAAGAATTCCATTACCGGTGAACGGCTTCGATAGGCTCGACTTCGCCTTCGGTTTTCTCAAGAACCGAATTCAGTATCTTAGAATATCGTCCAAGCGTTCCGGAAGCGAACAGATCGTTATGTACGGATCGGATCATTTCCGGCCGGCCCGTCGACGAGATTCGTCCGTTCACAGGGGCTGTCTGCGCGGCGCCGCCGGTCGCGATGACGGGAAGGGACACATCGTAGCCCCGCACGGTGCGGCGGATCTGGTCGAAGACGCGATCGGCGATCCACGGACCGACGGTCGCGGCCAGTCCCATCTCCTTGGCGATCAGGCCGATGATCTCGAGGTCGGGCTTGGTTCCCATCACGTCGAGACCCTTCTTCAAGCGCTGGACTTCGCCGCAGACGTTGGTAAAAGAGCCGCTCTTTTCGTAAGCCGAAGCGGCGGGGAGGACGACGTCGGCGCGCTCAGCGGTCTCGGTCAGGAACATATCTTGCACGACGAGGAACGGGCTGGATGCGCTCAGATCGGCGCGCGATAGCGGGTTCGCGCCGATGACCCAGAGGACATCCAAATCCGGCGCGTTGATCATTTCGTCGAGGGACAATCCGCGTTGCGGCGAGGCGTGGTAGCCCGGCAGCAGGTCGGGCGTGAGACCCATGTCGACGGCGCCGCGGGAGTTCGCGTAATCGACCAGCGCGACATACTTGACCGGCTTTCCGAGCGCTGTTCCAAACTCCAGTAAGCGGCGCACGCCTTCGCCTTTGATCGAGTCATCGAACAGGATGACCAGTTCCGCCTCGTTCGCAAGCGCGTCGCGCATCTGGTCGAGTGCGCCCCAGATCGGATCGCCCGCTGCCCGCATTGAACGCGCCGCGTATTTGTCTTCGCGCACCGGCTCCGGAGTGACGACGTAAACTTTGGCGGCATGATGCCGGAAATTCGCGCGTACCTGAAACGCGAGGAACGGCTGCTCCAGCGAGAGATCGGCGCCGATGATCAGGACGGCTTTGGACGTGTAGAGATCGGCGGTGGTGGCGAGCGAAGCGTTCGCACGTCCACTGAGTGCGTCGAGCAACGTGACGACATCACCCGAGCGATGGTGATCGATATTGTTCGTCCCCAAGCCTTCGCGCGCAAACTTCTGAAGGTAGAAATTCTCTTCGTTGGTGGTGCGCGTGGAGCCAATCACGCCGAACTTGCCGCCAGCGTTCTTGGTTTCAGTGAACTTCCGCGCAACAGCCTCAAGCGCGGTCGACCACGCCACCGGTTGCAGCGTTCCGTTGACCCGCATCAGCGGCGATTGCAGACGCTCGGGATGGTTGTAGAAATCGAACCCATAGCGGCCCTTGATACACAGAAACTCGCCATTGATACCGGACCGGTCGCGATTGTTGCCGCGCAGGATCTCGCCATTGCGCACGCCCAGTGTCGTCTTGCATCCGTTCGAGCAATGCGTGCAGATGGTGCCGACGTGGTCCATCTCCCACGGCCGCGATTGATAGCGATAGGTCCCGCTGGTCAGCGCGCCGACCGGGCAGATATCGATGCACATGCCGCATTCATCGCAGTTGAGGTGATCGCCCTCATTGGGCGCGATCTCCGAAACGGAACCGCGGTTCACAATTCCGAGGGCGCCCACGCCCATGCCTTCGTTGCACACGCGGACGCAGCGGAAGCACAGGATGCAGCGTGGGCCGTCGTAGAACACCACCGGCGACCACTGCTTCTCATCCACGTGCCACTTGTTCTCGATGAACCGGCTTCCGCCCGCGCCATAGCGAAACACCATGTCCTGCAATTCGCACTCGCCGCCTTTATCGCAAACCGGGCAATCGAGCGGATGGTTGGTCAGCAGGAATTCGAGCGTCATCTTGCGCGCGCGCCGCACCTGCTCGGTATCGGTGCGCACGATCATGCCTTCCGCGACGGGCGTGGTGCAGGCGGTCGGCATCTTCGGCGTCTTCTCGACTTCGACCAGACACATGCGGCAGGCGGCCTGCAGCGAGTAGCCGTCGTAATAACAGAACGCCGGGATCTCGATGCCCGCCGCTTTGGCCGCGTTGATCAGCAGGGTGCCGGGCGCGGCTTCGATCTGCCGGCCGTCGATGGTGAGCTTTACTGGGTCAGGCATTGATTTGTGGAGTTAAACAGACGCCAATTGCAGCAGCGGGTCCGGTTGGGCGGCGGGAACCTGTTTTTGGATATACGCCTCGAACTCATGCCGGAACTTCTCGACGAAAGCAATGGTCGGCATCGCGGCGGCATCGCCCAGCGGACAAAACGTCCGGCCCAGCATGTTCTTCGAAAGCTCGCCGACCAGATCCACATCGCTCGCGACGCCGTGGCCTTCGTAAATGCGCAGCAGAATCTTGCGCAGCCACGTGGTGCCTTCGCGGCAGGGGATGCACCATCCGCAGCTCTCATGCGCGTAGAAACGCATGATGCGCAGCGCGACGGCGACGATATCCGTCGTCTCATCCATCACGACCACGCCGCCCGAGCCCAACATGCTTTTCGCCGCCGCGAGCGAATCGAAATCCATGTTGATATTGCACTCTTCCGCCTTCAAAACCGGGCAGGACGAACCGCCGGGGATCACGGCCTTCAGCTTCTTGCCGCCGCGGATGCCGCCGCCAACCTCTTCAATCATCCGCATCAACGGAAAGCCCATCGGCAGCTCGTAGACGCCGGGGCGATTC
Source organism: Nevskia soli (assembly GCF_903970205.1). Classification (GTDB taxonomy): domain Bacteria; phylum Acidobacteriota; class Terriglobia; order Bryobacterales; family Bryobacteraceae; genus Bog-113. The sequence goes on from NZ_CAJCHS010000380.1 coordinate 5,549, forward strand.
ACGTGACCTGACAAGCAGAACATCCGGGTGCCGCCGTTCTTCGGAGATCCCAGCTTGGCCCACTCCTCGCCACCCATGCGAAAGATCGATGGCACCGCGGCGTAGGTCTCGACGTTATTCAAAATCGTCGGCGATTGATAGGCGCCCGCCACCGCGGGGAAAGGAGGCCGAATCCGCGGGATGCCGCGTTTGCCTTCGAACGATTCGAGCAGCGCCGACTCTTCGCCGCACTCATAAGCGCCCGCCCCGGTGTGCGTCGCGAGATGAAACTTCCAGCCGGTGCCGCGCACGTTGTCGCCGAGATAGCCGCGATCGTAAGCCTCCGCGATCGCCTTGTTCATGATGTCGATCAGGTAGCGATATTCGCCGCGAATGTAGATGTAGCCTTGATTCGAAGTCGCCGCGAGACCCGCGATCATGATGCCTTCGATCAGCTGGTGCGGATCGAATTCCACCAGAAGGCGGTCTTTGCAAGTGCCCGGCTCGCTCTCATCCGCATTGACGATGATGTATTTCGGCTTGGGTGAATTGCGGGCCAGAAAGCTCCACTTCATGCCGGTTGGGAAACCGGCGCCGCCGCGGCCGCGCAATCCGGAAGCCTTCACCACGTTGACGATTTCATCGGGCGTCATCTTGGCGGCGCGCTCGTAAGCCTGGTAGCCTTCATTCGCCAGATACACGTCAATCGACTGCGAATTGGGGATTCCGAACCGCTTCGATAGAACACGCACTTCGGCCGGATTGGGTTCGTTGTAGGGCATGCTGTCCTCTACCGCGCGGCCCCGAGCTGCGTCAGCATCTCGTCCAGTTTTTGCGGCGTTACCTGGTGATAGAAGTCGTAATTGACCTGAATCGCGGGCGCCCACGAGCAAGCGCCCATGCACTCCACTTCCTCGAGCGAGATCTTGCCGTCCGCCGAAACTTCTTTGTGCCCGATGCCGAGGCGCCTGGTCGCCTGCTCCCACAACTCCGTGCCGCCGTTCAGCATGCAACTGATGTTGGTGCAGATCTGGACGTGCGATTTACCGAGCGGCATGCGGTGCAGCATCGAGTAATAAGTGACCACTTCGTCGACGGCGAGCGGCGTGATTCCGGTGCGCCGCGCGACCTCTTCCACCAGCTCGCGCGTGACCGACCCGATCTCATCCTGCGCGTACATCAGCATGGGGATCACCGCGGAACGTCTCCGGTCCGGCGGATATTGACTGAACATCCTTTCGATCTTTGCTTCCAGTTCAGGCGAAAAGGTCATAGAACAGATCACTACAAGAATTAACACAACAAGGATTAACACACGGCGGTGCAACGAGTCGAAACCAGCGGTTGAAGTCACCGCTCGCTCACGCGCGCGGCTCGGAACGGTTAATTGGTTACCGAGCCGCGTTTGTTCGGTTACGGAGCCGCGCCCGTTCGGTTACAGAGCCGCGTTTGTTCGGTTACCGAGCCGCGCCCGTCAGGAAGCGGTTCACCACGGACTGCTGGAACCGGAGTACCCCTTCGTAAAGTCTTCGCCCCATTCGGCCGATTACCCGGCGGTAGGTCATTGAATTTGAGACTCTCCACGATAGCTTCGCGCTGGTTTCCATCGCTCGGCCTGGCCGCCGCGCTGCTCACGTGCGGCTGCAAGGGTTTGGAGACGCGCTCGGCGTCCGATATCGCCGGCCTGAAGGCGGCTGCTTCAGGGGCGGACAAGGAAGGCACGTTTCACGTTCGCGGCGTCGTGACGTTTGTCGAACCGGTTTCAAACTTCTTTGTCGTGCAGGATTCGACTGGAGGGCTTCGTGTCACCTCGCCGCGTTCGCGAGCGGCGTTGGCGGTCGGAGACCTGGTCGAAGTCTCGGGCTTTTACGAGGATATCGGCGGAGAGACGCTCTTCGAGGCCTCCCAAGCGACAACCGTCCAGCAGCGGGCGATTCAGCCGCAGGCCATCGCGGTCCGATTCGATACTGATCGCGATGAGCATCGCGACACTTACCGCGATCTTTATCGTGATGATGTGCCCGTTGACCGTCGCGCGTCACTCGTCGGACATGTCGATTCGGCTGCCCTTGACCGTCGCGGGCTTGCTTCGTTCGCGGTAACCACCGGCCGCAAGAGAGTGACCGTCAAGGCCATCCTCATCGGACCCTACGACCTGGATCACTATGTGGACGCCCAAATTCAGGCGACGGGGGTGCTCACGCGTCATCCGGGCGGTGAAGGCGATGCGTTGGAACTGCTGGTTCCCGATTCGCATGATGTTGTGATCCGCGAAGCTGCCGTGCCGCCGAACCAAATCCGAGTTTCCGCCATCAAAGACCTGACCGCTGCGGCGCCTGGCAGCTCATCCAGTCGCCGCGTACGGGTCAAAGGCCGGGTCCTGCTGACGGGAGGATCTGAGTGGACGGTCGCCGACAAGACAGGACGGATTCGCGTACAATTCGCCGAAAACTGGGCGCCGGGTTCGGGCGATACGGTTGACCTTGCCGGTTTCCGGTCGAACGAGGGGCCTGAGCCGGCGCTCATAGCCGCCACTCCGGTTGCGGGCGCCCCCGACGAAACTGCCTGCCCAGGCGGAATCGATTGCCGGCGAGTCTTCCGAACGGTGAAATCCGTTCACGACCTCACGCCGGAGGCCGCATGGAAGCAAGCGCCTGTGGAACTGGACGCGGTGGTCACCTACTCCGACCCCGGATCGAACCGGTTGTTCGTTCAAGACGCGACGGACGGGATTTTTGTTCAGCTTGAGGCGGGCGAAGCATGGCGGCATCGAGCGGGAGATCGCGTTCGCGTAACCGGTGTGACCGCCCCCGGAAGTTTCGCTCCGATGATCCGGCATGCCCGTTTCCAGGTGGTTGGCAGATCACCGATGCCGAAACCGAACACCGATCTGGAATCCATCTTCGCGGGGCGCCACGTTTCCCGCTGGGTCAAGGTGAGCGGCGTGATCCAGGACGCAACGGCCACGAAATCGGAAGTGATCGCCACGATTGGCTGGGCCAGCACCACCTTCGAAGCACATATTCTTGCGCCCTTGGAAAGTGTGCGCAAGCTGATCAATGAACGAGTAACGATCCAGGCCGTGTGCGGCACGCACTACAACACGCACCGCCAAATGATTGGCGTTACTTTCTACGTGCCCGATTTGCGATTCGTTGCACCGCAGCAGACCGGTCAAAAGCAAATGGGCGCGACGCCGCTTCGCACAGCGACCAATTTGTTGGAGTTCTCGCCCGACCTTGATTTGTCGCACCGCGTGCGAATCCAGGGCACCGTAACCCTCGCAGCGCGGACGGGTCCGACATGGATTGCGGACGCGAAAGGCAATGGAATCAGAATTGAAAGCCACCAGCCGGCGGAAATCCGTGAGGGCGATTTCGTAGAAGCGGAGGGATTTCCGGCGGCTGCGGGCTACAGTGCCTTGCTGCGGGCCGCGGTTGTGAAACGGCTGCAGAGAGGATCGCCGATTCAGGCCGTTCGAACCATGGTTGACGAAGCGGCTCGTGGCAGTGCCGATTCGCAGTTGATTCAGGTTCGCGGCCGGCTGGTCGACGAAACCGTCCGTGAAGGCCTGCGGACTTTGACGCTGCAATCCGGCCGCACGACGTTCCTGGCACAACTGCCGGCCGAACGTACGTTCCCCGCGCTTCATCCCGCCAGCCTCTTGCTGGTTACCGGGATCTGCTCGACTGTCGTCGGTAACAGGGAGGGCGTCCTGGTGCCCACGGGCTTCCGCCTCGACCTTCGTTCAGGCGCCGATGTTTCGATCGTCAAGGACGCGCCTTGGTTGACGTTCACGCGCCTTTTGGAAATCTTCTCGGTAACGGGGCTTCTGGCCATCCTGTCCCTTTTCTGGGCGGCACTGCTGCGCCGGCACGTCCGCGCTCGGACGGCCGAGCTGCGGGAGAAAAGCCTTCAACTGCAGAGCGCCTATGAACAGTCGAATTTCCAGGCCACGCATGACGCGCTTACGGGACTGCCGAACCGTTTCTCCTTCAAGGCAACGCTCGAATTGGGGATCGAGAACGCCCGCCGTGACGGCGGCATGGTCGTTCTCATGTATATCGATCTGAACGAATTCAAGCAGGTGAACGACAGCCTGGGTCACCTGGTTGGCGACGAACTGCTGAAGAGCGCCGCTCAGCGTTTGGCACCCCTGGTGAATGGGCAGAGCACGCTGGCGCGCGTCGGAGGAGACGAATTCGCCCTTTTGATTCCCTCCGTCGATTCCCTTGAAGATATGCCTGATCTCGCGTTCCGCATGAATCGGGCGCTCGAAGACTGTTTTGCGGTTTCAGGCCATGAAGTCTACATCGGGGCGAGCATCGGTATCAGCGTGTTTCCCGATTCGGCAAACGACGCGACGGAACTGCAGAAAACCGCCGACATTGCCATGTACTCCGTCAAGAGCAGTAACCAAAAAAACGGGTTCGCCTGGTTCAGTGCCGAGATGCGCGACACCCAATCCGACCGCTTGCAGATGGAAGCCGATCTTCGAGCCGCGCTGGCCCGGGACGAGATGATTGTTTACTTCCAGCCTACGGTTGGTATGGACGGCGAGTTGGCCGGCTTTGAAGCTCTCGTTCGATGGGAGCACCCGCGCCTCGGCCTGCTCCCTCCCGGCCGCTTCATCCCGCTCGCGGAAGAAACGGGACTCATCAGCCCGATAGGCGACTGGGTGCTGCGCGAATCCTGCCGGTGCGCCGCTCAATGGCAAACAGAGTTGCGACGGGACCTGAAGATCGCTGTCAACGTCTCGGCAGTCCAGTTGAATCGGAGTAACTTCGCGGACATCGTCGAGGACGTTCTTGCCGAAACCGGTCTTCCGCCGGAGCTGCTCGAACTCGAACTGACCGAATCCATTTTGGTCACCGACATTGCCGGAGCCGCGGCCAAGATGCGCCGTTTAGGAAACTCGGGAGTACGCTTTGCTCTGGATGACTTCGGGCAGGGCCACTGGTCTTTCATCGGGCTGCGGCAGTTGCCTCTGGATACCCTGAAGATCGATCGCTCCCTAATCGCGGATTCGGAGGGGAGCGAAAGCACGCGCTATGTGATCGAATCGATCATCAAGATGGCACACCATCTCCAGCTTAGTGTGACGGCGGAGGGCGTCGAATCCGAAGCGCAGTCCCGAATTCTTCGAAAGCTTGGGTGCGATTTGGGACAGGGGTACCTATTCGGTCGACCAACTCCGGCCGAGAACGCTGTCGAGATGATCAAACGGCTCAGCGGGCGCGAATCCACGCCGCGCCAACGGCACTCGCGCCGGAATGCGAAGTCGGCAACCGGATCGCGTTGACCCGAAGGTTAGAAAACGGAACTTTTTAGAGCAGCCTTGGCAGGCTACCGGTCGGAATCGCCCAGGACGAAGTCCATGCTTCCGATAGACGCGATCACGTCAGCCAGCAGCGTTCCCTCGACCATCTTCGGCGTGGCCTGTAGATTGCCGAAACTCGGGCCGCGCACGAAGACGCGATACGGGTACGCGGTTCCATCACTGACCACGTAATATCCAAGCTCGCCGCGCGGCGATTCGACGACCTGGTAAACCGCCCCCTCGGGGACCCGGAAGCCCTCGGTCACGATCTTGAAGTGATAGATCAGCGCTTCCATTTCGGTTTTCATCTTGTCGCGGTCGGGAAGCACCACGTGGGGCGCATCGGCCGTCCAACGCCCGGAAGGCATGCCGTCGATGGCCTGCTTCACGATGCGCGCGCTCTGCCGCATCTCTTCCACCCGCACCCGATAGCGCGCATAAACATCGCTTTCCTGGCGGGTCGGAATTTCGAAGTCAAAGTGCTCGTAGGAGGAATGCGGATTCTCTTTGCGCGCGTCGTATTTCAAGCCGCCGGCGCGCAGCATCGGCCCGGTGACGCCCCATTCGAGCATGTCGGGAACGCTCATCACGCCCACGCCCTTCGTGCGGCCGATCCAGATCCGATTCTCCGTGAGCAAGTCTTCGTACTCGTCGACCTTCGAAGGGAACGCGTCGATGAAGGTCGTGATCCGCTTGTGCCAGCCGCGAGGCGGTTCGAGCGCCAGTCCGCCGATCCGGATGTAGCTGGTCATCATGCGCTGTCCGGAGAACATCTCGAAGATGCGCAGTATGTCTTCGCGCTCGCGCATGCAGTAGAGGAACATGCTCATCGCGCCGATATCGAGGGCGTGCGTCCCGAGCCACACGAGATGGCTGTTCAGGCGGGTCAACTCCACCAGCATCACGCGCATCCATTGCGCCATCGGCGGGATCTCGATCTCGAGCAGGCGCTCCACGGCCAGCGCATAGCAGAAGTTATTGGATAAGTTCGACAGATAGTCGATGCGATCCGTCAGCGTCACGGCCTGCTGGTACTTCTTCGACTCGAACTCCTTCTCGATGCCCGTGTGCAGATAACCGATATCCGGCTCCGCTTTCACCACGGTTTCGCCATCGAGTTCCAGCTTCAAACGCAGCACGCCGTGGGTCGACGGATGCTGCGGCCCCATGTTGAGGACCATGCGCCGCGGATGATACTCTTTCGCCTCCGCCGCGATTACCTCCTCATGTTCGAACTCGGTTAACAGATCCGGCATGATGTCTCCTGTTCCTAAACGCGCGACCCGGTTTTCGGATAATCCTTGCGCAGGGGGTGGCCTTCCCAGTCGTCGGGCAACATGATCCGGCGCAGATCCGGATGGTTGCGGAACCGCACTCCGAACAGATCGAAGATCTCGCGCTCATACCAGTTCGCTGCCGCCCACACCGCCGTCGCTGAATCGATTTCCGCGGCGGTTCCGCCAACCCGCGCAGTCAATCGCAGCCTGGTATTGCGCGCCAGCGAATGCAGCAAGTAGACGACTTCGAAGCGCGGCTCCACCGGATACCAATCGACCGCGGTTATCGCGGAAAGCCTTTCATAGCGGCCCTGCGACTTGCAATAGCGAAGAGCGGGAATGATCTGATCGGGCGCAATCTCCAGCGCGAGTTCGCCGCGCGTATGTTGCCCATCGACGATCGCGCCGGGCGTCGCGGCATCGAGCCCGGCGGCGTCCTCAAAGGTCTGAAGTGATTCGGGAAGCATCGGGATATGTTTACGAGGGTCCGCTCAGCGCAGGGTCGGGTCTTCGCGCGTCGTTGCCCAATCAAGAACGCCTTTATTCCAGATATAGATATAGCCGCACAGCACGAATGCGATAAACAGCAGCATCTCAAAAAAGCCGAATAGCTTCAGTTCCTTGTACACCACCGCCCACGGATACAGAAAGATCGCTTCCATGTCGAACAGGATGAATAGCATGGCAACCAGATAGAATTTCACGCTGAACCGTTGGCGCGCGTCACCGGTCGGCTTTATGCCGGATTCGTACGGCGAATCCTTGACCTTGTCCTTCACCCGCTTGCCGATGAGCAACGACATCGCGACGAACGCGACGCCCATCCCGACAGCAATGATCATCTGGACGAGCACCGGGAAGTAAACCTGGGCGAGAGTTGTCGGCATAGATCGCTAACCTCGACTATATAATGGGCGCATGAGCGAACAGTCGATCGAGGCCGCCGCCATTTCCGCGATGGTCAACGGCGAACGGCGAACCATCGAGCCCGGCACGACGTTAGCCTCTCTGGTGAAGCAACTCGGCCTCGATCCTTCACGCCTCGCGATCGAGTTCAACCGCCGCATCGTGAAGTCCGCTGCCTGGCCGCAAACCGAAATCGACGATGGGGCGCAAATAGAGATCGTTCAATTCGTCGGCGGGGGCTAGGAACGACGGGGCTGAATCGGAAAGCTGCGCTCGTTGAAGAGCGCAGCTCGTCGAAATCTCAAAATACCGCTCGCTTACGCGCGCGGCTCGGTAGATCAATCAGCTCGGTAGACCAGAGCTACAGAGCCCCGACCGTCAGGGAGCGGGTTTCACCACGTGCTGTTACGAGAAGCTGCGGATCGCTCCGGCTTCGTCATCGTGAACTTCGAACACCGTGTACAGCTTGGTGATCTGCAGCAGGTCCTTCACGCGCTTGGTCAATCCCAGCAGCTTCAGTTGACCTCCCTGATTCGAGACGGAAGTGAATCCCGCCACAAGCTCGCCGATTCCCGAGCTATCGATATACGAAACATCGCCGAGATTCAAAAGAATCTTCTTGTGACCCTTCGCCACGATATCGCGAAGAGCGTCACGGAGCGCGCTCGATCCCTCTCCCAGTGTGATCCGCCCGGACACGTCGATCACGGTGACGTCGCCAACCTGGCGGTTTGTAATTTTAACGCTCATTGTCTTCGTTCCTCCCTCGTTGCTTGATCAAAGTTACTTCTGTTCCGTGCGGCTTGATCTTCCTCATCGTGAAGTCGTCCATGAAAGCGCGGATCAGAAAGATGCCGCGCCCGGAATGCCGCAAAATGTTCTCTTCCGCCAGCGGATCCGGCAGGTCGCTCAGGTCGAATCCTTCGCCCTCATCCGCGATGGTGACCTTCACGGTGTCGGAAGATGTTTCCACCGTGACGTGAACCTTCTTTTTCAGGTTGTACCGGTTGCCGTGAACCACCGCATTCACCAGGCACTCGCGCGCGGCCATGCTGATGTGGTGCTGTTCGTCTTCGTCGAAACCAGCCTTTTCCGCCGCGTCCAGGATCAGTGCTTCGGCTTCGTCGACACTTTCGAGTGTGGAATCGAATGCGCGCTCGACCTTCACTGCTCCCTCACGGTCAGTACCCATAGGCGTTGTGGCCGCACATCACGCAAACGGTACCACACACGCCGGCGCGAACTGGAAAGACCATCGTGCAGAGCAGGTTAATGCGGCGGAGGCGCGGGGGCCGAACAGTTGGGATTGTTGCTCGGGCAGTGGTCGCCGACGCCGGTACCGCCTCCGCCTCCTCCGGTAGATCCGCCGCCGGGTATGCCTTTCAGACCGGCGTTCGAGTTATTCAAGGCAGCCTGATAGGCAGCATCCATGCTGGCGCGCAACGCCCGCTGCATCACCGCGCCATGGTCGACTACCTTAGCGGTGAGCGGCTGGTTGCGGAAGACGCGCACCCACTCACCCTGGTTCAGCAGACGCCCGTCGCCGGGCTTCAATAGGTGCCGTACTTCGACTTGCCCTTCGTCCACATAGACGAGCGTAGTGTCATCCTGATCCTCGACCGCGACATCGAAGACGGTGCCGCGAACGGAAATCACCGCGGTCGCCGTGCGTACTTTATTCGGATTCGGCAAGCCGCCTAGCTTCTCGATCTGTACCTTGACCTTGCCGATCAGAATGTCGAGTAAGTCGCGCCAGTCGCCCTGGTTATTGCGGAAGATCAATCGCGCGTTTTGGAAGACTTCGAAGTGACTTCCATCGGCCACCTGGAACTCGGCGTAGCCATCCGCCCCGGTAACAACTACCTGCTGGGGCTGGATGACATCCCCAACTCGGAGCGCCCAGGGCACGTCATCCCGGATTACCGACACCTGACCGTTCATCGTTACCAATCGGGCTGAAGCGCCGAGTGAAGGGTCCGGCGCGATGTAAGTTCGCGGTGAACTGGAATTTTGAGTTTGTGCTGCGACGGGCGTAGCAGCCGGCGTTTGCGACGGCTCCGGATGTGGCCGGGTTGCCTGCGCGTACGCAAGCGTACAACTAAGCACCGCCACCGCAGCCAGACGGCAGCGGCCGCGTGAGACGTTTCGACTCACTAGAAGACAACAGTCTAGCACTCCACATGCAACCGAACTCTGAGGTCCTGACAATTTCTGTCTTGCAACTCGCATTTAATCAACATCTTCGGTTTCAAGACCCGATAGGCTGGGGTAGAATTGAGACACGCTCATGAGTCAGGCAGCCACAGCGTGGCCACTGGCGGCGCTGGCAATCCTGAGCACGGCGTCGGCTTGGGCCCAGTCTTCTGCCCCGTCTTCCGCCCCCGCAAATCCTGGTTGGCGCCGCCTGGGTCAACCTTCGATCGACCTCCACTTAGCAGGACCTGCGACCGGTCCCGTTGCGCGTGTGTGGTACTCAGCGGACGGCGGGACGCTCTACGCCCGTACACTTTCCGGCCAGACCTTTCAAACTGCCGACTTCGAAAACTGGGCGCCTGTTGCCGCCGCGGCTCCCGACGAAAATCCAGCGGCTTCGGCGGAACATACGCCGGAATTGCAAGCTCGCGTAGCGACCGCTGCCGGAGATTCGCGCCGCATCTGGTCTCTTGGGCAGAATCTTTCCCTTTCGGAAGATGGCGGCCACACTTGGACGAATATTTCAGGGATCGCCGGCGAGTCGGTGATCGGAAAAGGGCAGCGGGCGGTAGCGGTCAACCCCTCTGATTCGCAGGCCATCGCGGTCGCAAACGACGACGGCGTTTGGCAGACGCACGATGGCGGCCAGTCCTGGGCAGGGTTGAACGATTTGCTTCCGAATCTTCCGGTTCGCAGCATTGTGTCCACGAAGCGCGGGTCGATCCAAGTTGCACTTACGGATGGGCGCGTGTTGCAACTCTCCGGAACCCGCTCGCCGTGGGTGGTTTCCTCGACGGCCGGTCTTGCAGTTTCCGAAGCAGCGGATCAGCAGCAGTTTTCGCGCGCGCTGGGAGCCGAGATCACGACGGTCGCACGCTCCGGCGATTATCTTTATGCGGGTTCGTCCGATGGAAACGTATGGGTTTCGCGCGATCGCGGCGCAACGTGGAGTTCTGTCGCTCAGGCGGTAGGACGTGGGCCGGTGGAACGTTTCTATGTCGACCCTGAAGCCCCGCGTGCTGCCATCGCCGTGCTGGCCGGACCGGGAGCGCATATTGCGCGCACCGTAAATGCGGGAGCTGTTTGGGATGACATCTCGGGCAATCTGGCTGATGTCGCCGTGAATGCCGCCGCCGCTGATCGCACGACGGGGACTGCCTACGTCGCAACGGACAAAGGCATCTTCACTGCGCGAGTCGATCTGAACACTTTCGCGCCATCCTCCGCGTGGACAGCTATTAGCGGGTCGCTTCCCAATGCACCCGCTTTGGACGTGACGCTCGACGCTGCTTCGGGACAGATCTTCGCGGCTGTGCAGGGCTACGGGCTCTACGCAGCTCCGGTTCACGCCGGTGGTTTACGCTTAGCGAACGCGGCCGATTTCTCCGACCGCGCCGCTGCCCCGGGGTCCGTAATCACCGTAACGGGCGCGCACGTCGTGTCGGCAGGCGACGGCAGTCTCCAATACCCGCTTTTGGCGTCCGGCGAATCCGAAGCCCAGTTGCAGGTGCCCTTCGAAACGAATCCCGCTTCGGTCGGTCTCGGCATCCAGACCTCGACGAACACGGCCACGCTTCCGTTGACCATCCGCGCCGTTTCGCCCGCGATTTTCGTGGACCGCCAAGGCAGTCCGTTCCTCGTTGATGGGGAATCCGGATTGGCGCTCGATCCTTCGACTCCCGCACACCCCGGCACGCGCATCGAGATGATGGCCACCGGGCTGGGCCGCGTTCAGCCGGACTGGCCGACGGGCGTTCCAGCCCCCGCCGATAATCCGCCCGCGGTGATCACGCCGGTTCGCGCGTTTTTCGGCAGCACGCCGGTTACCGTGACTAAGGCAACCCTGGCTCCGGGCTACGTCGGTTACTATCTGGTGGAAATCGAGTTACCCAGCGTGCTTGACGCCGGTCCGGCCGACCTTTACTTGCGCGCCGGCGGCGATGATTCGAATCATGTCCGCATTCTGGTAAGCGATCAGTAAGTCGTACGCGCGGCTATTACCGCTTTGAAGTGCGCTTAGCGCCGGTTACTGCTGCGTCCAGGCGCGCTCCGAGTGCCGGGAATGCTTCGGTTGGACCATTCCATTCCAAGTCGTCCACGCTGTCGAACAACGGGATATCCGTTCGTAAGGTAGCGAGAGTACGGAAGAGACGAGCGCGCTCGTACTCTCTCGCGAGAGTATGAGATAGAGAACTTGCGTTCGAAGCGTCGACGGCCCACTGCGACCAATCTGCTGGGATCGCTTCGAGATGCCGGTACTTAGCAAGAACCGCGGCAGTCGATTTCTCACCCCAACCCGGCAGACCCGGATACCCATCCGCTGCATCGCCGACTAAGGCAAGATAGTCTGGAATCGACTCAGGCGGTACTCCGAACTTTTGGATCACTCCGGCTTCATCGCGGATCACTCGCGTGCGGCGATTCAGTTGCACGATGCGAGTGCCGCGCACGCATTGGGCTAAGTCCTTATCGGGAGTGCAGATGATGACGCGCTCGACCCGCGCATCTCTCGCGGCCGCGACGGCGCCGGCAGCCAGGGCGTCGTCCGCCTCGAATTCGACCATCGGCCAGACCAAAATGCCCGCTGCGGAAAGTACTTCTTCGAGCAGCGGAAACTGGGCAAGTAGATCGCGCGGGACTCCGGCGCTCGTCTTATAACCCGGCCAGAGTTGGTTGCGGAACGATTCAATCACGTGATCGGTCGCGACGGCCAGATGTGTCGCACCGCCTTTGAGCATGCCCAGCACCGATCCGAGTACGCCGCGAACCGCGCCTACTTCCATGCCGCTACTGTCCTTCGCGGACGGAAGCGCGTGGTAGTGCCGGAACAGTTCGTAAGTGCCGTCGATAAGATAGACTTCCAGTTTGCGATCCTTATAGCGGGATGTTCCCGTGCTTCTTGCGCGGATTGGTGTCGACCTTGTTCTGGAGCATGCGCAGCGATGAAATGACGCGCGCGCGTGTCTCGTGGGGCTCGATCACGTCGTCCACAAACCCGCGTTCCGCGGCTATGAACGGGTTCGCAAAGCGGCGGCGAAATTCCTCTGTCTTCTCGGCCACCAATTCATCTGCAGCGCCGGTTAATTCGCGGCGGTACACGATCTTTGCCGCGCCTTCAGGCCCCATGACCGCGATCTCTGCCGTAGGCCAAGCGAGGTTTACATCCGTTCGAATATGCTTCGATCCCATGACGCAGTAAGCGCCGCCATAAGCTTTGCGGGTTATCACTGTTATCTTCGGGACCGTCGCTTCAGCATAGGCGTAGAGTAGCTTGGCGCCATGCCGGATGATTCCTCCGAACTCCTGCGCGGTCCCCGGTAGAAAGCCCGGAACGTCCTCGAAGGTAAGTATCGGAATGTTGAAGGCGTCACAGAATCGGACGAAGCGTGCGCCTTTAATCGATGAGTTGATATCCAGACAACCTGCCAGGTAAGCCGGCTGGTTCGCAACGATTCCGATCGGCCGTCCCTCCATGCGCGCGAAACCGATTACGATGTTGCGGGCAAAGTGCTCGTGGACTTCAAAGAAGTAACCGTCATCGATAACCCGGACTATCACGTCTTTGATGTCATAAGGGAGGTTCGATTCACTGGGAACTACCGTATCTAACTCGCGATCCGCACGGTCGGCGGGGTCACTCGTCTCTTTAAGCGGCGGGTCTTCGCGATTGTTCTGCGGAAGGAACGTCATAAGTTCGCGAATCATCCGGATACAGTCGCCATCGTTCGGCGCAATAAAGTGTCCGACCCCGCTGACGGAGTTATGAGTCATGGAGCCGCCGAGCTCTTCTTTCGATACGGTCTCGTGAGTCACTGTGCGGATAACATCCGGGCCGGTGACGAACATATAGCTGGTGTTCTCCACCATGAACACGAAATCGGTGATTGCGGGGGAATAGACCGCGCCGCCCGCGCACGGGCCCATAATTGCCGATATCTGAGGCACTACGCCGCTGGCGAGAGTATTCCGCAGGAAGATATCGGCGTACCCGCCGAGCGAGACGACACCTTCCTGAATCCGCGCGCCGCCCGAGTCATTGAGTCCGATGATGGGCGCCCCGTTCTTCAGCGCAAGATCCATCACCTTGCATATCTTCTGTGCGTTCGCTTCCGAAAGCGAGCCGCCGAAGACGGTGAAATCCTGAGCGAAGACGAACTGCAGCCTGCCGTGGATATCGCCGTAGCCGGTTACGAAACCGTCACCGGGGATCACCTGCTCATCCATGCCGAAATCGCGGTTGCGGTGCTGGACCAACTTATCCAGCTCCACGAAAGTACCTTCGTCAAGGAGCAGTTCCACACGCTCGCGCGCCGAGAGCTTGCCTTCCCTATGCTGCTTCGCGCGGCGCTCTTCACCACCGCCCTGTTCCGCGGCGGCATGGCGGCGGTGCAGTTCTTCGAGTAAGTTCATTAGTTGCCCGTCCCCGCGTGAGCGACCGTAGGCACGTCCTTAGTGTCGAATATTTTCAAACCGTTCCAAGCCGCGTGGAAACCCAGGGCGACGCCACTGCCCGATCCGCCGCAGAGCGCCACGCACAGCGCCATGGGCCATCCCGGTTCGAATGCAGCATGCAGTTGTTTGGCCGCGTTAGCCATTTCGTGAGCCAGGTGCTTCCGTTTCTGCATAAAATCGACGTCTTTCGCCGGATCGCCCGCGCAGGCATCCGCCGCTTCGAGAGCATTACGAAGAGCCGGACCGACGGCGGCAAACGCGCCGGACCACATGGTGATGTCGTACCAATCGCTGTAACTCGGCCCCTGCGGCTTTGGTTCCTGTGAAGCTAATTGGTTCCATTCGGGATCGCTCCGCAGTAACTGCTGTCGTTGGTTGTCTACGGTATCCGTGCTGTCCAGCAGAGCCGCCATTACTCTCCTCCCTAAGTTCACGTAGGAATTAGTATCCCTGGGTGTCCTCTCCTGAACATCGGCTAAGAAGAGCTTGAGCACTCCGTCGTCGCTATAGTCGGCGCTCGCGTCGAATCGTGCATGCGACACTGCGCTCCGGGGCGCTTCGGATATCAGGCTCTCGGGTACTAGCCCCAGGAAGACTCCCGTAAGTAGATTCTTGCGAGCGTCGTGCGCGCTCATCTTCTGTTGATACACGAAGAAGTCCTGTTGCGCGGCGAACGCGGCGTCAAGCTTCGCGCCGGAATGCAGCGCTTTCCATGTTGCGGTTGCAAGAAAACCCTGATGCAGGGCGAGGCGGAGCCGCTTGGCATCCGCTACATAGGGCGTGGAAGCCACAGCAATCCAGTCCGCTTTCGCCTTATCGGTGATGGTGACGCTCCCATCATCCGAAATCAAAATGCTCGAAGAGCGGATGAACTCTTCCGCCGACTCGTAGTTATAAATGCCCAGCGCATTGACTTTGAATGTCGTGCCGGTAGTTACGGTCTCGGTAATTATGTTGCGAACCGACTTCGCGTTGGCGCACGCGGCAATTGCGGTCCAATCGCCGCGAAGCGCAAGATCGATCGCCCGCGCTGTCTCGTCCTGATTCGTACTAACATCGACGGCGTAAAGAATCGCAGCCTCATCCGCGGTCGCGGCTGAGCACGCGACGTTTACCCCGATAGCCAGAGAATTCGCGATGCTATCTTTAAGTGCCTTCTTGATTCCCTCGGCTTCAGCGGGTGGCAGCGAAGCCGGCTTTACATCCACATTCGGCGCCAGGGCTCCGAAAAGCGCGGCGATCAGATCGGTTTTCCCCACATCGGCCGTAAGTCCCGCTCCAGCATTGAAACTGACCGACAATGTCGTTGCCCGCTTCTTATACAGTCCGATTTGAACCGTCGTCGCGCCGGTGCGGTGCACGCGAAACCGAAATTCACCAGCTAGCGCGATAGCGCCCGAGACTGTCATCTTCAATGCAGGCGATAACTGCACGTTCTGATTGAACGGAAGCTTCTCGTCGGCCAAACTCAGCTGATTGCAGGCAAATGGGACTGAGAAGGATCCGCTGAACTTCATCGAGCCGGCGAGATCGCAAACATGAACCGTGTCGAGTGGTGCGTCCATCACATCCGCGCTCGATCGCAGGATTTCGAATTCCGACAGCGTCTGCGCCAACGCGTCGTGCAAGCTGACCTCCGGACTCGACTTAGGAAAGCGGGCATAAGTTGCGAGCACGGGCTTGGCACTTACTTCGACGGAAACTCCGAATCCCGTCGCCGTCGACAGACTGCCCGCGACATTCATGTCGGTGGCGAGCTGAAAGTACATCCAGTGCTCGCCGGCGGCGATGTTCACGGGATCGCAAGCGTCTCCCGAAAACAGGCACTTGTCGGCATCGCGGAGCAAGTGAAGCTCGCAGCTCTCGCCTCCCTTGACAACGAGAGACCGGTGCTCTCCCAGGTCAATCTTCGGCTCGGTGAGTTTCGGTTCAAACGTCGCTTCTTTGAACTGTGTCGCCGACAGCGGCTCGTTCAGGCGGTTCACGAAACCAGCGACGCCCGTCTTGAGAGCGGAAAGCTTCAGCGCGCCATCTTTCACGTTTAGCGTGGCGCTCGCGGTCGGATCGGCGATCGATATACCAGACATCATTCATCCCTTCCAGTGCACAGACATTATGACGGAGTAACCTGATGGTTTGTCTACCCCATCTCCGCTGGTTGCAACTCTCGATGTCGGCACCTCATCCGTGCGCTCGCTGCTCTTCGGAGCCGATGGGCGGGAGGTCGACGGCTTCGGCGATCAGGTAACCTATCAGGTCCGCACCACGCCGGACGGCGGTTTTGAAATGGACCCCGACGCTCTGGTCGCTTTCACGGCACAGGCGCTCGACAAACTCTGCGGACAATTGCGCGACGCTCACCTGAAACCGGCTGCGGTTGGAATCGATACCTTCTGGCATAGCGTCACCGGCATTGATGGCGAAGGTAAGCCGGTTACTCCGATTCTGCATCTCTTCGATACACGCAGCGCGCATGCCGCCGAGGAACTGAAAGGGAAAATCGATAACGCCGCACAGCATCGGCGCACCGGGTGCGTACTGCATCCGAGTTACTATCCGGCGAAGCTTCTCTGGTTATCGGAGACGCAGCCGGATGTCTTTGCGAAGGTCAAACTCTGGGCGTCTTTCGGCGAGTATCTTTTTCTGCGACTGTTCGGCGAGGCGGTTACTTCGACCTCGATGGTATCCGGAACCGGTCTATGGAACCAGAATAAGAACGAGTATGACGCGGAGATCATGGCCGCGCTCCCGGTTCGGCTGGATCAGTTTGCGGCGCCGAAAGACATGGACCAGCCGCGTGATAAGCTTTGTCCCGAATGGGCGCAACGCTGGCCGGAACTGGATGGCATTCCGTGGTTTCCCGCGCTTGGGGACGGGGCCTGCAACAACGTCGGGAGCGGATGCACCGCGGCCGGACGGTTCGCGATCATGGTGGGGACGAGCGGAGCCATGCGCGCGGTGAGCGATGCACCGTCGGTCGAGATTCCGCCGGGTTTATGGTGTTATCACGTGGACCGGCGGCGGTTCGTTCTCGGGGGAGCGCTTTCGAACGGCGGTTCGGTTTATGCGTGGCTTAGTAATACGCTGCAGCTGCCGGCAAAGGAGGATCTCGAACGGCAACTTGAGACCATGCAACCCGGCGCCCATGGCTTGACCGTGCTGCCGCTGTTTGCCGGTGAACGATCGACTGGATGGCGTGCCGATGCGCGCGCCGCCTTTGTGGGAGTAAGTGCGCATACAAGTCCGGTGGAGATCGCGAGGGCGGCGATGGAGGCCGTTGCGCTGACGTTCCAGGACATTGATGCCTTGATGGTTAGTAGCTTGGGAGTACCGAAGGAGACGCTGGCGTCGGGCGGCGCGCTGCTGCACTCGCCGGCCTGGACGCAGATGATGGCCGACGCGATCGGCCGTCCAGTGACGCTTTGTACCGAGAAGGAAGCTACGAGCCGCGGCGCAGCCCTGCTTGCGCTGGAGCGAATCAAGGCGATCGCGGATGCGGGAGCAATTCCGGCGGCGACGGGCAAGACTTTCATGCCGGAGCCCGCCAGGACCGCCATCTATAAACGGCTGCAAGCGCGGCAGCATGCGCTCTATCACGTACTCATCGAGGACAAATGGTAAGTCACATGGTTTCCCAGAATGAGCAGGTCGAACGCGCGAAAAAGATCAAGTTACTGCTGATGGATGTTGACGGCGTACTTACGGACGGACGCCTCTACTTCTTTCCCGGGCCGGATGGAAAGGTTGTCGAGAGTAAGACTTTCGATTCGCAGGATGGAATCGCTCTGCGCTGGCTCGGCTGGTACGGAATTAAGACGGGAGTGATTAGTGGGCGCGACTCGCCGGCCACCGTAGAGCGGGCGCGGCAGGTGGAGATGACTTACGTGTTCCAGGGTCATATCGAGAAGATCCCGATACTGGAGCAGATTGTCGCCGACGCGAAGATTCATACGGATGAGATCGCTTATGCCGGCGACGATCTGACTGACGTCGTGGTGATGAACCGGGTCGGTTTCGCGATTGCAACCGCGAACGCCAGGGCTGAGGTGAAGGCTAAGGCTCACTTAGTAACTACAGCCGCGGGTGGAAAAGGAGCGATCCGGGAAGCTATTGAAGTGATCATGAAAGCACAGGGGATTTGGCCGGAGCTACTGAAGAAATATGAAATCTAGGGCTTTTGTTTTTGCTTTGGCATTGTCGTGTACGGTTGTTTTGCTCTTCGAGTCGAGGACCCAGGTCCATGCACAGCAGACTTATCCGTTTATGGACCCGAATCTCGGGGTCGAGCAGCGGATCGACAACATCTTGAGTTTGATGACGCTGGATGAGAAAGTCGGCGCCCTGGGAACCAATCCGAGCGTGCCACGGCTGGGAATCAAGGGCAGCTCGCACGTGGAAGGGTTGCACGGATTGGCGCAAGGCGGTCCCGCCAAATGGGGCGGTAGAACTACCACAGTTACTACAACCCAGTTCCCGCAATCTGTCGGATTGGGCGAAACCTGGGATCCGGACCTGCTCCGCGAGGCAGCGGCGGTCGAAGCGGATGAGGCGCGCTATATATTCCAGAGTCCACAGTACAAGTCTCGTTCCGGGATTGTCGTGCGCGCTCCGAACTCAGACTTAGCTCGCGACCCGCGATGGGGACGCACCGAAGAGTCCTATGGCGAAGACCCGTATCTTACCGGAACGTTGGCGGTCGCGTTTGTCAAAGGACTGCAAGGCCCGAACCCGAAGTATTGGGAAACGGCGGCGCTACTCAAGCATTTCATGGCGAACAGCAATGAGAATGGGCGCGGCGGATCGTCATCGGACTTCGATCAGCGGCTACTCCGTGAATACTACTCGGTGCCGTTTCGCATGGGCATCGAAGAGGGCGGCGCGCGTGCATTTATGACTTCTTATAACGCCGTCAACCATGTACCCATGACCGCTTCCCCCGTGCTCAAGCAGATGGTGATGAAAGAGTGGGGTTTCGACGGGATTATCTGCACGGATGCCGGGGCCTTGACGAACATGGTTACCCAGCATCACTACTATCCGGACATCGATCAGGCGGTCGCGGGCGCGATTCACGCGGGAATCAATCAGTTTCTTGATCGATACAAAGACGGCGTGAATAGCGCGCTGAAGAAGGGTCTGATCACCGAGAAAGATATCGATCAGAATCTGCGCGGGGTGTACCGGGTCATGATTCACTTAGGCCTGCTGGATCCGCCGGCACAGGTTCCCTACGAAAGCATTATGGCTAAGGAAGGCCAGCCGGAGCCATGGAACACGGATGCTCACCGCGATGTCGCGCGGCGGATTACAGAAAAGTCCATCGTTCTGTTGAAGAACACGGACCACCTGCTGCCGCTCGATAAGTCGGCCATCCATTCGGTTGCAGTAATCGGGCCGCGTGCGGATGAAGTCTTTCTGGATTGGTATAGCGGGACTCCGCCTAATCCAGTAACTCCTCTGGCCGGAATCAAGAAGCTGCTTGGCGATGGAGTCACTGTAAACTATGCTTTGAATAACGATGACGGAAAGGCTGTGGCGGCGGCGCGCGGTTCCGATGTAGCGATTGTGTTTGTCGGAAACCATCCGACATGCAACGCCGGTTGGGAGAAGTGTCCCGATCCGGGCGAAGGTAAAGAAGCGGTCGACCGGAAGAGTCTTACTCTCGACCCGTTGGAGCAGAAGGTAATGGAGGACGTACTTGCCGCTAATCCAAAGACTATCGGCGTTTTGATTTCCAGTTTCCCGTACGCGGTTACGTGGATGAAGCAGAGTCTGCCCGCCATTCTGCACATGGCGCATGACAGCGAGGAAGAAGGAACTGCGATTGCCGAGGCGCTCTTCGGCGTGGTGAATCCGGGTGGACGGCTGGTTGCAACATGGCCGAGTTCCATGGATCAATTGCCGCCGATGATGGATTACAACCTGCGGGATGGCCGCACTTACATGTACTTCAAAGGCGAGCCGCTCTTCCCATTCGGCTTCGGCTTGAGTTACTCGACGTTTCAGTACTCGAATCTGAAGGTGAGTTCGGGGAAGATGAGACCAGACGGGACGATAACCGTGAGTGTCGATGTGCGGAATACAAGTAATCGGGCCGGCGATGAGGTGGTCCAGATGTATGTAAAGCATCTGGACTCTAAGGTGAGCCGCCCCAATGAAGAGTTAAAGGGATTCCGTCGCATTACGTTGGCTGGCGGCGAAATGACAAAGGTGGAACTGCCGCTGCGTGCTCACGATCTGGCTTATTGGGATGAAACACGCAACGCGTGGACAGTTGAGGCGGATCGGGTGCGCGTGGCAGTCGGGAGTTCCTCGGCGGATTTGAAGGCGGATAAGACGATCCAGGTTGCTCGCTAGTAAGTCGCCAGGCTAACTTGCAGTACCTGAGGCGCGGAGGAGAAGTTCAGCCCGTAGTCGGTCTGATCGCCGTTCAGGATGCGCATTTGGATGAATTTGCCATCCTGATACGTTCCTTGTGCAACCTTGAGGAACTGGCGTTTCTTGGTCGAGGCCGGGTCAGAGACGGCAAAGTCGATGCGGCAATGTAATCCCGTGACGAGGAACTCGTTGGGGCCAAGCTGCGCGATCAGGGCGCGGCCGATAGGTTCCGGGTTCCCAACGGGCGCTTTTCCGTATCCGAAGGTTGGCAGGCCGTAGGAGACGGTGGCTTTCCACGGGCCGAAGGGAAGCGACTCCGATGGTTTGCCTTTCTCTTCTACCACGGCCTGCAACTTACCTTCGAAGTTGAGGCGGGCGATCTCGCGCTGCATGGGCCCGACCAACTCATAGTTGATCGCGAATGCATCGATGACGTTCTCGTTCTTGCCCGCTGTGAAATCGAGGCCGAACGGCGAAAATCCGATCCCCTCGTGACCTAACACGGCGAAGAAGTACCTTGCGTACTCGGGGCTGCCGGCGATTTCAGGGACGAACAGCGGATTATCCGGACGATGGTAGAGATCGAGCACCTTTAGTACCTTCTCGGTTTCGCCGATGTAGATATCGGGAGCAAGCAGGTCGAGACCCGGCGCTGCTACTTTCCAGATGTCGAGAACGTTGTCGGTCGGACCTCCGCTTTCATATCGCGGCGGACGGCCGGGATTGACGGGATCGCGAAGCGCGGCATTCGTGTAGAGCGGTAATGGATAGATGGCTTTACCCGCAGCCGCGACCTGACCCACATAGTGGGCGACGGACCAGGCGTGAAAGATTTCGTCCGCGTCGTCACCGAATACTTGTGACCACGTACCCGCGCTCTTATGCAGCGCCGTAACTAACTCGCGCGGAGCCGCGCCATCAAATAGCTTTTGCGCGGCAGGAGAGTAGTCGCGAACAGCGCCCCAGGTTCCGGTCTCGTTTTCGACTTGAACCATGAGGACGGTGCGCTGCGGGTCGGCTTCCTTGAGATGACGCATGAACGCAGTGAATGCGCGCGTGTCGGCTTGCAGCGTGGCTTCGGAGCAGGGCGATGGAGAGTCGACCGGCTGACCTTTAGCGTCCAGGATATGCGGATACTTATCGGGTTGAAGCTTCATCCACTCGGGCATATAGTGGCTGCTGCCGTTCTTCCATGTACCGAACCAGAGCAGTATCAGGTGTAAGTTGTGCTCACGCGCGCCGCTAAGTAGCGTGTCGACTACCGACGAATCAAAGTGCCCTTCCGCCGGCTCGAACTGTTCCCAATAGACCGGCATCTCCACGGTGTTCACGTGCAAAGCTTCCATGGCCGGCCAGACCTGCGGCAACATCGCCGGCCATGCGCTCGAATTATTGACCTGGGCGCCGAGGATGAGAAACGGGGCGCCATCGACGAAGAGCGCGTACCGTCCGTCTCTGTGGACGATCTTCGGAAGCGTCGGATCGGTTTGCTGCGCTTGAAGCAAGAAGCCGGCGGCCAACACAAGTGGATAGAGTTTCGATAGGTACATTGTCATTTCATCTTCGATCGAATCGCGGCGTCAAACATCTTATAACGATCGGTCCACGAGTTGGACGACGCGAAGGCGGCGCGCTGTTCTCGCTTGGATGGCGAGTCTTCGGCGAGAGCGCGATCAATCTGGCCGGCGAATTCGCTCGCAGTGGCTCCTATATAAGCATAGGGAGGTCCAAGCGCGGACACTTCGGCAAGCGGAGTCGAGACAGTCGGCTTGCCGGCGGCAAGATACTCGTACATCTTCACCGGATTGGTTGCTTCCGTTACCCGGTTGACGACAAACGGAATCGTGCAGACATCGAAGCCGGCGAGAAACGAAGGCACTTCAGCGAACGGCTTGTGACCGAGCAGATGAATGTTGCTGAATCGTCGCAAGCGCTCCACCGCCGGTCCACTTACATGCCGTTCCCGTTCAAAAGCGCCGACGACCACAAACGAATACTGCGGACGCGCGCGCGCCAAGGCTTCGAGTAAGTCAAAATCGAACCAATCGGCGATCGCGCCCGCGTACCCGACTACGGGCCTTTTGTACGATGCATCACCCGCCGTCGCTTCACGGAATAAGTCGAAGTCAACCCCGTTGGGGATGCGAAGCGGATCGAATTGCGCTGCCCGAAACTCATTTTCGAGGGCGCGCGCCGTCACGATGAGTAAGTCGGCTTCGCGAAGTAGCAAAGGTTGTTCCGTCCGTGCGAAGTCGCCGACGCGCGGGAACGTTTGCCATTCGTCCATGCAGTCGAACGCCAGAAGAGAGCCGAAGCGCTTGCGCAACTCCAGTCCGATTTGACGCCAGAACGGAAACTGCACGAGCACGCAACTCCGTTGAAGATTATTCCGGCGGAGGCAATCGGAAACACAGTTCGCAAGTCCGGTCACTTGTTCGGCAGACATCACTTCCGTGTAGATATCCGGGATAACTTCTCGCAGGCGTACTTCCCATAAGTTGGCGCAGAGCGGAGTTATCTCGAACGAGTGCGGCGAATCGGAGTCGAGAAAGGTGTTAGGACTGATCCAAAACACGCGATGCCCGTACGAAGCGAACTGCACGGCCAGATGTTGGGGGCGTTGGAACCGGTAGTTGAAACCGAATACGGGAAGGATGACTAAATCGTATGGGGCCAAGTCGCCGGTGCGGATCGCGCGCTGGTTGGGAGAGTCGCTGAAATATGGCGAAGCGAGCGGCTTCGGCAGAAAAGCCTCGATCTTAGGCGGGACAAGATCGTATTTGGCCAGAGTAGGTATACCTTTGAACGGAGCCGTGCCAAAGAAGCGGAGTAGTTCGCGCCGTCCGGCCCAACCTTCCAGAAACGAGTGCGAGTACAGTTTGCGCGCGAGCAGGAATAGCTGCCATGATCGCCGGTTTCGGAAACCGGTGAGCGCGTCTTCGAATTGCCGCTGCGATGCGTCGAGTTCGTCGACCGCCTGGCGGCGAGCGTCCTCTATCTCATGAAGGCGGACAGCGTAGCGCAGATTGTAAGCGGCCGCGTTGCGGTCGGGGTCGGGCTGCAAATCTGACGATACCGCGTTCAGGTCCGCCCCTCAATCATCTAACCCTTCGCCGTGCGCTTCGGTTTCAACGAGCTTACATATTCATAGGAGGCCTCGAAATATTTCTTCAGTTCGCGCGTCGAGGCAAGCACTGAATCCGGAACCTCGACATACTCTTTCTGAACGACTCCGTATGCTTCGCATAGCCTGGCTTTGTATTTCTTGAGAAACTCTTCGCGCTTCCCGGCCGGAAGCCGCAGCGCCAACTTGCCGTCCTTAGTTAGATAGCTGAACATATTACCGTTTACCGACGTGTAAGGCATCGTAGCGCCCTTCCTCTCCACACTCGGGTTGGTAGCCACCAACTTATCGTGCAGTTCGACTTTGTCCGCAGGGGCGGCTGCGGTCGCCGCTTTGGCCATATCTAGGTCCTCCTTGCAGCCGATAGTCTATCTAATACCGGATTGACGCCGCTGCAGAAATCGCCGGACCGCCGGATCGCGTTCCAGACCGATCGCCATCTGATAAGCCGCGCGCGCCTCGTCATGTGCACCTGATTTCGCCAGTAACTCGGCTCGGGCAGCCCAGTACGGCTGATAGTCGGCGACCCGCGGATCGTCGGCAACCTGCCGCATCGCATCAAGAGCGGCCTGAGCGCCGTCGATCTCAGCAATTGCCAGCGCGCGGTTGATCGCGACCACCGGCGACGCAGTCATGGTTAGTAATGCGTCGTAGATCTGCACAACTTCTCTCCAGTTGGCGCGGCCCGAGCGGCAGCGATG